>JAAXHO010000189.1:820-1021 GCA_012270795.1 Candidatus Poribacteria bacterium | reverse complement strand
CGTTTCCATTCTTTGGACAAGATCACAACTCACTGTTTGTAAGTATTGATTTGTTTCACGACAGCCTCATTCGCTCGCATAGTTCAATTATAATGGACAAATAATATTTGTTTGACATTATCAATACTAAAAACTTTCAAGTTATATGAGAAACGCGCACGGAGTTCGTAACTGGCACTTGTAATATGAACTTTTCGTTGT
>JAAXHO010000189.1:354-720 GCA_012270795.1 Candidatus Poribacteria bacterium | reverse complement strand
CTAGGCAAGGAGTGATTTTCTGTTTCGAGGTAAAGAGTGTGATAGAAAATCAAAGTACAAACTCCAATAAGAAGTACCGGGATGGCATTTAACATAGGGAACACGTTACGATTAAAAACGGCAGAAAACGGAAACGGACTTTCAGAAAGTCTATGTAATTCAGTGTACCAACAATTACGCTCAAAAAGATCGGTCATTTCCTGCGATGTACGGAAATCGACTATGAGCTGATGAGAAAACAGACGGACTTAAACCTGCTTTTGAAAGAACTAGTTAATTCGCTCCTGTTTATCATATGACCACCACAAAAACCATTAACAACATAATAATCTAATATTAACTCCGACCATAGAAGGTTGTTGCGAA
>JAAXHO010000189.1:0-197 GCA_012270795.1 Candidatus Poribacteria bacterium | reverse complement strand
AACAACATACACAAACCGACAACCGCTACAACTCTACTCAATCGTTCCAGACGTGTTAAGTGAACCGAAGAGCCCTTGATCCTTAAACTTCAGGAATTTCTTGTAAGATGGGCCTAGAAGGGCCACTTTAAACTGTAAGTTTTTACAGAGATCTCATTTTTTTTTTAAAACATATTTATTGATAATCACGTTAGATA
>JAAXHO010000127.1 GCA_012270795.1 Candidatus Poribacteria bacterium | reverse complement strand
ATGTAATTAACTGGCACAAGTCGTATTATTAGAATTTCCACTTAATACGCACTCGTAAAGTGTATACAATGAAGGAGAAAAGATGCGAAAATTAATTTTGATTATTGGGATTGTCTGTTGTGTCGTATGGCTACTGCCGATAATTACCTTTGCGAAAATTGATCCAGAAACAGCAGTCGGTGTTTGGTTATTTGATGAAGGTTCCGGGAATAGTGCCGAAGATTCATCTGGTAAAGACCATGAAGGCACAATTAACGGAGCAAGTTGGACTGACGGTAAATTCGGTGAAGCTCTTGAGTTTGATGGTGATGACTGGGTTTCAATTGAATCAACACCGGCCTTACAAATTGGTGAGGCATACACGTTAATGGCATGGTTCTTTGCTGCCGATATAGGCAATTATAGGATGATTATTTCTAAAAATGCTGAATATCTGATGCGCATTAATAATCCAGGAGAAGGGAACCAAATGGCAACCTTTGTCCACTTAGGCGGATGGGAACCGAGAGCTATTGCTGGTGTGCCTGATTTAGAAACATGGATCCATCTATCGGTAACTTTCGATAGTAACAAAAATACAAATAATCTACTCATCTATGTAGACGGTAAACAAGCTGGAATGAGCTCACGTACGGGTGCTTCTGCACCAACGCAAAATCCAGTTGCAATCGGAAGATGGAACACAGGTTCATACTTCGTTGGTATCATTGATGATGTTGCGATTTTTAATACCGCACTCAGCGAAGAGGATATAAACACAATCAAGGATCACGGTTTAGATGCTGCGCTTGGTGGCGTATCTCCAGTGGAAGCGGCTAACAAATTGGCTACGACCTGGGGAAACCTAAAATCTGATCGTTAGACTGTGAATTCAATCTGTAAAATGGGCGAAAATAAACATTTTCGCCCATTAGAATAACATCAAGGAGAATTTTTCCCATCATGTCCATTCCAAGAATGTCTGTGAACAACCCAGTTTTTGCCAATTTGTTGATGATTCTCATCATCATATTTGGGTTGTATTCATGGATAAACCTACCACGTGAACTCACACCAGAAATTGCACTCCAATCCGCGACCGTAACAACCTTGTATCCGGGGGCATCTCCAGAAGAAGTAGAAAAACTCGTTACAGCAACTATTGAGGATTCTATTGAAGAAAATGTTAATAAAATAAACTTAATGCTTTCTACATCCTCAGAAGGCAGATCCATTATTTCTGTTGATTTTGATGAGATGAACGATCGTGAATTCGATAAGGAAATGGAGAATCTAAGAACTGCTGTTGAACAGGTAAATGACTTACCAGAGGAGATTTTAGACGATCCGGCAGTACTTGAATTGGACATAATGTCCGGTTTTCCAATGTTAACTATCGTTGTTGGGGGTAGTATTACAGAGTTACAGATGCGAGAAATCGCTGAGAATCTTAGGGATGAGATATTAGAAATCAAAAATATCGCATCCGTGCAAATTGCTGGATTGCGGGAGCGTGAGATATGGATTGAAGTAGATCCAGACCGATTAAACGCGTATAATCTACCGATTGAAAGGATCTCAACTGCATTACAAGTAGGAAATTTAAATATACCCGCAGGCACCATGGAAATTGGGAACTCCGAATTTATGGTACGTACAATGGGGGAATTCCCAAGCACGGACTTCATAGGGGAAACAATTATTGCAGTCCAACCCTCTGGAACACCAATTCGTCTGCGCGATGTTGCAAAAGTTTCCGATACCTATGAGGAAGCACGCACGCTTTCTCGAATCAGTGGACAACCCTCCATCAGTCTGAGCGTTCAGAAAAAAAATGAGGGGAACACCATCGCATTAGTCGCAAAACTACGTGATTTAGTCAAAGAAAAGCAAGGAGATTTGCCCGAAGGTGCAGTGCTAACACCTGTCAATGATTATTCCGTAATCTTGAAAGAAAGGTTGGGTATTCTTGAAACAAACGCTATTTTCGGACTTATTCTTGTTATATTGATGCTATTCCTATTTATCGGCTGGCGAAATGCACTATTTGCAGCACTTGGTATTCCTGTAGCATTTATGGCGACTTTTTGGTTCATGTCGTTAGCCGGTTACTCGCTCAGCGGCGTGGCACTGTTTGGGCTCATCTTGGTTGTTGGAATTGTTGTTGACGATGCAATTGTTGTTATAGAGAACACTTATCGCCATATTGAGGCAGGTGCATCCCCAAAAGTTGCTGCTATTCGTGGTGCCGAAGAGGTCGGCTGGCCCGTTGTTGCAGCAAGTTTGACAACAATTGGTGCTTTTGGTCCCTTGATGTTTATGTCCGGAGTTTCCGGGCAGTTTATGCGAATTGTACCAATAATGGCTATCCTTGTATTGGTCGCTTCTCTCTTTGAAGTCTTTGTTATTTTGCCAGCACACGTGTCTGAATGGGGTAAAGCCAGAACCCGAACTGGACGCAGCAGACTTGACAACTTACGAACTCGGTCACGTGGTGCCTTTACCGCGAGTATCCGCCTCATCGGTTTTTTTGCATGGTTTCTCACAATCTTTGATTATATCCGAAACCGATATGTGAGAATTCTCAAAATAACGATACGAAAACGATATGTCTTTGTTGGCAGTGTTATTTTCATCGGATTGATTGTGTGTGTCAGTGGATTTATACTTCTTGATAAAGAACTCTTTCCTGGTGAAGATTTCCCACAATTCTATGTCAAAGCCGAAATGCCACCTTCTTATGGCATACAACAAACAACTGATGTAATTGCCAAAGTTGAGGAGGCAGCCGGAAAACTGCCTGAAGAAGAGGTCGCAGCAATTGTCACAAACGTCGGACTGCATACACCTACATCCGGCCTCCTTGAAGGAATTACTTATGGATCAAATTATGCAGAACTTATTATAGAACTTGTCCCGAAAAATGAACGCAAACGGAACACTGACGAAGTCATTGCTGAGTTAAGAGAAGAAACAAAAAACATAAGCGGCCTTGAAAAACTCAACTTTGTCAAAATGCAAGGGGGACCACTCCAAGGACAAGATGTTGAAGTAAAAGTCAAAGGAGATAGATTTGAACAATTGGTGGAAATTGCTGATAGGCTTAAGGTAACGCTTGGTGAGATTGATGGTGTTGAAGATATTCGGGATGATTTCCGTATCGGCAAGTCCGAATTGCGTATCTATTTGAAAGCAGAAAAAGCTGCACATTTCGGTATGTCAACGCTACAAGTCGCACAAACTGTTCGCACCGCAATTGAAGGCGCGAAAGCCACAACCTATCGCGAAGCTGATGAAGCAATTGATGTCATCGTCAAATATGATGAAAATCGCCTGCAGACAATTGAGCAAATCAAAGATATGTTGATTACGACACCTATTGGGACAACAGTTCCTCTTAAGGATGTCGCTCATATCGTTGAAGAGAAAGGTTATTCGGATATCCGACGTTTTGAAGGGGAACGCGCAATTACTGTTTATGCGGCTGTTGATAGAGAAAAAACCAATCCTTTTGAAGTGAACCAAGCATTGATGACTGCGTTTGCAAATATAGAATCGTTATACCCAGGATATCGGTTGGATTTTAGAGGCGTTTTCGATGAAATCCGGGAATCGTTTGCAGACTTACAGACACTCTTCATTGTTGGCATCCTCATAATATATATGATTTTAGGCGCGCAATTCAAGTCATTCACACAACCCATTATTATCCTCTTTGCGGTACCCTTCGGTATGATAGGGGCAATGGTCGGGTTGCTATTCTCAAACGCAACGCTCAGCATGATCGCAATGTTTGGTATAGTCGCACTCGCTGGAATCGTCGTTAACGATTCTATCGTGTTGATAGATTTTATCAACAAATTCAGAGAGCGAGGGTACAATCGGTGGTATGCGATTCTTAAAGGTAGCAGTATCCGTTTACGGCCAATCATGCTGACCTCAATGACAACTATCATCGGACTTATCCCAATGGCAAGCGGGTTAGGTGGAAAATCTCCAATCTGGATGCCGATGGCAAATACGATTATCTTCGGACTTGCTTTCGCAACGCTCATGACGTTATTTGTCATGCCTGCATTATATGCAATCACCACTGACCTTCGAGCATTTTTCCTCAAAGACCCAGAGGCACGTTTCCGCATTGTTACTGATGAAGAACTGTTGGGAACTGCTGTCCCCGCAGATGATTAAATTAAGGAAACAATTGTGAGGAAAAGCAATTTATTACTGATTGTTTTGAACCAAGAACTTTACACATTCCGCCCACATTTCCTATTGATTTCAAAACGTATTTCTAATAAAATGCAAACGCGGATTTCTGATGAAATAATAGAAAAAGGTTGATGATAATACGCACATATAAGGAAGCAATTGTATGAATATCCTCGTCCTACACGGACCGAACCTAAATCTATTGGGTAAACGCCAACCAGAGATATACGGACACCAGACACTGAACGATATAAACGCTGCACTTGACCAGTTTGTCGCATCCCTGTCTATAAATGTAGTACTTAAAATCAAACAATCAAACCATGAAGGTGAATTAGTATCCATCATCGGTCACCACATGGAGTGGGCAGACGGTATCTTGATAAACCCCGCTGCATACACACATACCAGCATTGCGATACGCGATGCCTTAACAACTGTTGATGTACCTATCGTTGAGATACATCTCTCCAATATATACGCACGCGAGGAATTCCGCCATCATTCATTTATATCAGGTGTTGCAGCAGGGGTCGTTAGCGGCTTCGGGGCTTATAGTTACATCTTGGGATTACAAGCAATGATACATATTCTCGGTCCCAATACAACAGAAAACCTAGAACAGTAATTGAAAAGGAAGCATTTGTGGAACAAAAACCATTCATACCTTTCAGCCGTCCGTGGATTGACGAAACTGAAATTGAAGCAGTGAGCCAAGTTCTTGAGTCTAAATGGATTAGTACGGGTGGGAGAGTACGTGAGTTTGAACGTGCCTTCGCGGAATATCTGAGAGTCAAACACGCTATCGCTGTCAGTTCTTGCACCGCAGCACTCCATCTTAGTCTTGTTGTTACGGGGATCAGTGTCGGAGACGAAGTAATCACAACACCCTACACCTTCACAGCAACCGCAGAAGCCATCCGATATGTAGGGGCAAAACCTGTTTTTGTTGACATCTGTGCTGATACGTTGAATATTGATGTTACTAAAATAGAACAAGCGATTACACCGAAAACAAAAGCAATCATGCCTGTCCACATCGCTGGATTCCCCTGTGAGATGGATACAATACGTGAAATATGTGATGCAAACAAACTTGTACTCATTGACGATGCTGCACACGCCATTCCAACAGAATATAAAGGCCATTACATAGGCGCGCTGGGAGATCTGTCTGCTTTTAGTTTCTATGCAAACAAAAATCTCACCACTGGTGAAGGTGGTATGATTACAACAAACGACGATACACTCGCAAAACCCTTACGAACTATGCGACTACACGGCATCGACAAGGACGCATGGTCACGCCAATCTAAACGTACAATGTGGCGATACGATATTACAACAGAAGGCTATAAATACAACATGACCGACATTCAAGCTGCGATGGGTATATGCCAACTGATGAAACTGAACAAGCAACATGAACGCAGGCAAAACTTTGCACACATATATCAAACAGAGTTGGAGAAATTCTCACAAATTAAGACACCTACTATCCCAGAAAATCCAGCAGAACACTCTTGGCATTTATACATGATTCAACTCCAAAACGGTGACCGTGATGATTTCGTTGATGCTATGCGCGAAGAAAACATTGAATGTAGTGTCCATTATATCCCATTGCACCTTTTCGATTTTTATCAGAAACAATACGGGTACAGTGTTGGAGACTTTCCCAATGCAGAAAGTGTATTTGAACGTGTCGTGAGTCTGCCGCTCCATCCTGGATTAACTGAAAATGACATCCATACCGTGATTGATACAATTGGTAATCTCCTTTCATCCTAATGACTAATAACGATGACACAATATGCCTACTCCAAAACTCTACCAAATCATCCCTAACGACGTATGTTTATCGTGTGATGTCTGCTGCAGATTCTTAGAGGCAGATAGCCAACTTGCACCTATATTCACCGAAAAAGAAAAACAGCAAGCAATATCTCATGGTGCAGATCCAACGCTGTTCCAACTACAATCAGATGGAAAAAGTTCACAGATTAAACTGAAACCCTACAAACATTATTACTTATGTCCCTTCTTTGATCCAAAAACCAACGAATGTACTATATACACATATCGTCCGTTAGACTGTCAACTCTATCCCTTTGCATTAATGTATAATCAGGATAAAACTAAAGTTGTTTTGGGTGTAGATATGCTCTGTCCATTCAGTGAAACACAATATGAAACTACAACCTTTCAACAACATCTACAGTTAGTTATAAACTACATTGAAACAGAGGAAATAAGTGACATGATCGCACAAACTTGGAGTCTCATCGGAGAATATCAGGATACAGTAAAGATTTTTCATACACTCAATCATAACTTACAAAATGCAACTGCGTCCCCTAACCCTTGACGACAAATCCCTGTTTGATAATTACGCTTCTCGGATGCAAACCCGCTTGTCCAGTTATGCGTTCACACCACTTTATATATGGCAAGACCATTTTCAGTTCTATTGGACTTCACTCAACGACTACTTTAGTGTTTTTGCAAAACAGGGCAGTGACTATTTCATGCCCATTCTACCGATACCGTGTGCTGTCAACAAACCCACTTATATTGAGACTGTTCACGAAACGTATCAATTTATGCTTGAATCAAATCGGAATCCACAGATCGCACGAATCGAAAATGCCCCTGAAAGATTATTACCGGTATTTAAAGATGAGGGTTTTACAGCGATCGGAAAAGAAACCGAATATGTCTATAGTTCATACGACTTGAGTGAGTTGCGAGGAGACCGATATAAACAGCAGAGGAACGCCTACAACGCTTTTAAAACACAATTTCCTACAGTAAAATCTGAACCGTATCACGTGATGGATAGTAAGGCATGCTTTGAATTATATGAGTACTGGCGAAAATCACGAACCGAAAAATATGATGACCCAATTTATCAAGCAATGCTGGAAGATTCACAAACTGCACATCATAATGGCATAACATACGCGGAGGAATTAGGATTGATAGGTAGGGTTATCCGTATCAATGGCAGACTATGCGCTTACACCTTTGGATATCCGTTGAACAGTGAAATATTCTGTATACTTTTTGAGATTACAGACCTAAATATAAGAGGACTTGCACAGTTTATTTTTCGCGAATTCTGCAGAGAATTAAAAACATCATACAATTGGATTAACACAATGGACGATTCCGGATTAGAAAACTTGAAACGCGTCAAACTTGCATATCATCCCAAAAGGTTGTTGCCAACTTACAACATATTTCTAAAATAAATGAAAACTGCACTGATTTTCCTCAACGGTTACTACGATTTAACAAAACTCCAATTTTATCTGCAGGAGATTGAAACTGGAAGAAAAAATGGGGCAACTCTTATTTGTGCCGACGGTGGAATTGCAATCTTTGATGAACTAAATAAGATGGACGATATCAACCTAACGCCTGATTTCCTCATCGGCGACCTTGATTCAATCAACAACCCAACCACAAAACCGAAGCATATAGTTATCAATTGGATTGGGAAAAAAGATAAAGATTATACTGATGGGCAGTTAGCAGTCAAGCATGCTATTGAAGAAAACACATCCGAACATCTTATCATTTACGGAGGTCTACCACGTTCTGAGGGGTATGAAACAGATCATTTTCTCGGCAATCTCAAACTGCTACGTTTGGGGTATGTCCTTGCAAAAGAGAATTGTTCGGATTACAAAGTTGAAATGCGCGACCCTCAACAAACCATCCACTTTGTATTGTCCAACCTGTATCTCATAGGAAAAAACAAAGGTTTACAACGCGTTTCTCTTATCGCTGATGATGCAAACGCTGTCGTAAAAAGTAGTCAGAACTTGCGTTGGGACCTGACATCGTTGCATATCCATCCGGATTTGACAAACACGTTACGGAACGAATTCATTGAAGGCGCAGAATGGGCGAAACTTCAATTAACAGAAGACTCCGACCCTGTCTATGTGATTCACAATTGGTATGATTCAGATATCTGTTAACACTGCTATGAATGTCTTAATGCCAAAATTGACAAAATTTAGATTATTCATGAAAGAAATCAAGAGCAACGAAAACCGCTTTTAGCGTTTCTGTGTCAACGTTGGCACCGCTCATTATCATCACTACGTTCTGTCCTGCTAACTTATCCGAGAGTTTCTGAGCAGCGGCAATTGAGGCCGCACCTGCCCCTTCTGCTAAGTTATGTGTCCATCGCAATGCCAAGTGGATGCCTTCCAGAAATTCAGCCTCACTAAGCAAAACAATGTCGTCCACCCCACCTCGCATAATGGAAAGTGGAAATTCAAACGGCACACGTATCGCGAGTCCATCCGCGACTGTATTACAAGAAGCAGTTTCTATATGCTGTCCTGTTTTCCATGATCGGTAGACAGCTGGAGCGTTCTCCGCCTGTACACCGATGATTTTGACGTTTGGGTTAATCGCCTTCACCACAGTTATAGCTCCACAGATACCACTACCTCCACCGATAGGCACAATAATTGTGTCTACATCGGGAAGACTTTCAAAAATCTCAAGCGAATAAGTGCCCACACCATGAATAAGAGCAGGTTCAAGCCCTGGATGAACATAATAGAGGTTCCGTTCTGTTTGAAGTGTCTCACACAATTGGCATGCCTCATCAAAAACCGTCCCGTGTTCAATCAGTTCAGCACCGAATGCACGCATCGCGCTGTTTTTCTCTGGGTTGTTTCCGTACGGCACAACGATAGTCGCTTTTACACCAAACTGTGCCGCCGCATAAGCGATCGATTGCCCGTGATTACCACGTGTTGCAGTAACTACTCCTCGATTCTTCTGTTCAGCAGGTAAATTCGCCATGAAATTTATACCACCGCGGACCTTGAAACTGCCTGTCGGTAAATGGTTTTCATGTTTAACATAAGCTTGAAATCCAAATTTTTCAGATAATTCTTCATAGTATCGTAAAGGTGTCGGTTGCAAGAATTGGTTTAGGATTTGTCTCGCAGCAACAATACCGTGAAATGTTACTGTTTTCATTTTACTCCTATGTATTTTATTGCTGTTGTTTAGTTTTGTGTATATTTGGTGTTGTTTTGAGCAATTGAAACAGTTTAACTAAAACCTGATCATGATTGATCATACAATTGCCAATAATAATTACACTCCCGATTATAATTTGTTTGTTGTCATAAGCATAAAACTATGGTAATATAATAGCATTATTTGAGAGGATTTTACAATCAATAATTAAAAGCAAACTTTACAATTACATACAACTTTTTTGGTAATGGATTCAAAAAATATTTCGGAGAAATGCCAATGCCTAATCATAAAAGCGACCAGAAAAGAAAGAATACAGAATACCGCATGCCAATAAAACAAGACAACATCAGTCGGAGAACTTTTATCAAAGAACTCGGTATTGCAGGGGCAGGCACATTATCACTTTTGGGTTCAAATGCAATCGCACAGAATATACAAAATGCAAACGCTGATACAAAACCAAACATCCTGCTTATAATGACTGATCAACAACGCTGGGACGCGATGAGTTGCAGTGGAAACTGGGTACAGACACCGAATATGGATAGAATCGCAAATGAAGGTGTACGATTTACTAACTGTGTTACAACCTCTCCTGTCTGTATTCCAGCACGACTCAACTTAGCAACAGGTCTATACTCACATAACACTGGTGTATGGAATAACAGCACTCACACAATGTCACCAGATACACCGACTTGGATGCAGGCAGTGCGCGATGCGGGGTATCGCACAAGCGTTTTTGGAAAAACACACTTTACCCCCCACAGTAACGGTGTAGATTTACGTACACGTGAACATTTGATGCATGCGTACGGATTAGACGATGTTAACGAAATCCCAGGCCCCAGAGCAAGCCGCCGTGTCCTATCTCACATGACAGCAATTTGGAAAGAAAAAGGACTATGGGAGGCATATCGCGCTGACCTTGAGGAACGCCTTAACAATAAACCACACACCATTGGTCCTACCATCCTTGGACTTGAATACGACGCTGATGTCTATGTCGGTCAACAAGCGAAGCAATACATCAGCAACTACAGTTGCGAAGAACCTTGGTGCTGTTGGGTCAGCTTCGGTGGACCTCACGAACCTTGGGATGCACCAGAACCTTACGCAAGCATGTATAACCCAAACACCATGCCACCAGCAGTTTCTCGACCCCCAAGAGGTGGTAGGGAAACTGGACACTTAGATAATCTCATGCAACAAAATAGAAGAAGTCCCAATTTCGAACCCGGTGAAATAGGAAGATTACGTGCAGACTACGCAGGTAACGTCACAATGATTGACGATCAGATAGGCGAAATTCTACAAATAATACAGGACCGTGGTGAACTTGATAATACCGTGATTGTTGTATGCTCTGATCACGGTGAAATGAACGGAGATTATGGATTACTCTATAAAAGCAATTTCCTCAATGGTTCCGTGCGAATTCCATGTCTTGTGCGCACACCAGATACGCTAAATAATTCATCCCTCGACCGTGTCTGTGATAGTCCTGTGGAATGGATTGATATAGGACCAACCCTTGTTGAACTGGCAGGTGGTGAAATAAACTACCAACAGTTCGGCAAATCTTTATGTCCTGTCCTACAAGATACCAATGCTACACACCGTGATTTCGCGATCTCTCAGATTGAAGGGGAAACAATGCTCCTAAATCAAGAATGGAAACTGGCACTAAATAGTCGCGCGAAACCCTACCTCTTATTTGACGTAAACAACGATCCTGAAGAAACAAACAACCTTGCGGGAAGATCGGAAGTGAAAGCACTGGAAACCGAGTTACGCTTGCAGATTTTCAAACACCGTTCCCAGACCCAAGTCAAAATGGATGTTGAACCTAAAAGTAAAAAATTCGTTACGCTTGGTCAGCTAAAACGGAATCAACTGCTGCAAAACTTTCCGAATCCGTTCAATCCAGAAACATGGATACCTTTTCAACTCGCTAATGAGACCGATGTTACAATACGCATACATGACACAACTGGCAACTTGGTAAAAACATTAGCACTTGGTACAATGCAAGCAGGACCTTATACATCACAGGCACAAGCAGCACATTGGGATGGTCGCAATGATAACGGAGAACGCGTCAGCAGTGGTGTTTATTTTTACACTATTGAGGCAAGAAATTTTTCTGCTACCCGCAAAATGCTAATACGCAAATAGAAAAGATAATTCTGAATGAAACACAACGGATTTTTCATAACATTAGAAGGTGTTGAAGGGGCAGGCAAAACAACACAGATACACCGTTTAGCAGAAGCACTTGATGGAGACGTACTAGTCACACGCGAACCAGGCGGCACGCCAGTTTCAGAACAGGTCCGTGACATTTTCCTTTCCGAACCCACTATGGCAGCAACAACTGAACTGCTGCTGATAGCTGCTGCAAGAGCACAACACGTCACTGAACTCATCCTGCCAAACTTAAACTCTGGCAAAATCGTTTTGTGTGATAGATTTAGCGATGCAACAATAGCATACCAAGGCTACCGCAAAGGGATTGACCTGAAACTCATTGAACAAGTAAATCGTATTGCAACAGGAGGTTTAGTGCCAGACATTACGTTTATCCTTGACCTACCACCCGAAATCGGACTACAACGCAAACGGGATTCTGATGAACCCCTAACCCGACTTGAACTTGAAACACTTGAATCCCACAAAAAAGTGAGAGAGGGATATTTAGCAGTCGCAAAAGCCGAACCACAACGGGTAAAACTAATAAACGCACAGCTTGACGTAGATACTATACATCAACACCTCGTCAATGAAACGAAAAAGAGAATGCAGCTATTATAACGTAAACTACCGTTCGGTAGATGGGAATGCTCTATGAAGATTAAAAAAACTTAATTCAGTAGAATTGATTTCCTCCCGTCTGATAGGAGCGACCTGGGGAATGCTATTAGGCGAATGCCCTTGGTAGAATACGCGTGTGTTACTCTACATGATTCACCATGAATCATACCGTTGATTACTTGATTTCGCACTACAATGAAGAATAAGTAGTTTGTGCAAAAACTTTACACACCCCCGATATAATCTTTAAGCTGACATTTTTGAAACCAATTTATAATTTCGTGACGTTGAGTTAAAGAATACAACATTCGGTTTGACATAAATATCAGGGATTTTCGGACATGGTAAGGTTTTCAATCCCAAGCACACAAACCGAATCTAAAATACGAAGGATCTGGGTAACGGCAAATGCACGGATCCGACATTTTTAGGTTAGTTGAATAGATTCCTGCGAAACACTGAATTTGTTCCACATTTTCACTGCGTTATTATGGGATGTGAACGTGCAATAAAACGCGCATCAATCCCCTTATCAGAGACTTAAGGAAAAGGTTGTAAGTCCTGTTGCTTTGACAAATTTGAAAGAAAATGTATAATTTACAGAACTGAAC
>JAAXHO010000254.1 GCA_012270795.1 Candidatus Poribacteria bacterium | reverse complement strand
CGGTTATCAATGCGGGGTATGAAATGAAAAGATTAGAAGATATTGCGGAAAAACTTATTGCGGGTGGAGATGTTCCGAAAAATAATTTTTCACAAATCAAAACTGATAAATTTAATATTCCGATTTATGCTAACGGTGTCGAAAATAAAGGCTTATATGGATATACCGACATTGCAAAAATCAAAAAACCAAGCATAACAATATCAGCAAGAGGAACACTGGGATATACAGAAGTAAGGAATGAAATATTTTATCCTATTGTGAGGTTAATCGTTTTGACTCCGAACGAGGATTTAGTTAATATCTCCTATTTAAAACACGTTGTCAATAGACTCGATTTTACAGATAGTGGTTCAGTTATTCCTCAGTTGACTGTACCAAAGGTAAGAGGTTTGCAAATCCCAGTTCCACCGCTTGATATTCAACAGCAGTTAGTTGCAGAAGTTGAGCAATTAGAAACAAAAATTACCGAAGCACAAGCCGTGATTGACAAAGCCACTAACCGCAAAAATGCCATTTTCACAAAATATCTGTAGATTAAGACCGTAACGACTTTATCTTGAAGAAAACCAACACTGAATAGAGCAAATACAATCAATAGCCCACCACGAAACCTATAAACGCATCTACAACGAAAAATTATCTGACCTGACAGCACTCTGCCGTGAATGTCACCAGAAGGTATACACAAAGGCACCGAAAAAGAAACGGATTGCGAAACGCAGACGCAAAACGCCCCAGAGGCAGAAAAGAAAGCAGAAACAATCCACGCACACAAAGAAACGCCGCGCGTGGAAATGAGTGTCCGTTTGCACAAACATGGCTTCATAGACGGATTATCGCTGAAGTCAAAACAGGCAAACCGACCATCGCATAGGTGCGTGCGTTTCGCGATACTATGAACCAACAAAACGCAGTCGCCGGTATTTTCATAATCCTTGAAAATGAGACATAACTTGCTACTTGCCAATTTCCGTTTGCACAAAACCGTTCTTTCAGATATAATAGTATTTCATAGAGGAATACTATTAATAACCCAAGTTGCTACTTACAGCATCTTCAGCACGCAGGTAGTATTTTCGCCAAAAAAAGTTCATTATTTGTGGTGTTTTGTAGCGCATCCTGTTAGGTTACGCGCATTAAGAAGCGTTACCGGCACCATCAGATACCCTCAAAGCGTTGGTCGCCGATACCTCAAAAAACACTGAAACGGACGACTAATTGGTAAAAATTGGTAATTTTGTTATGTCTGAATCCAGTCATAGTCTACATGCATGTATTTCAAAAATTACCAATGCAAGTTTGAATGGAGATTTTTCGGAAGTCTCCTAAATAACTCAGGTTGCTACCTACAAGATTTTAGACCTGTAGACCTCGCGTTTCACTGAAAAGCGTTGATTATCCAAGCGTTTTGTAGCACAAATTTTTAGATTGTGTCTCTACAGACACAATCTAAGAGATTGATACTCAAAAGATCGCAACTTGGGTTACTACAAATAAAAACCCAATAAGTAGTTTTGGACTTGCTAAGGAGACACAGATGCAAAACCGACTCAAACAATTACCTCTAAACGTTCAAAAAAGGGTATACGAAATCGCAGGATTGGCTGGCACGATTTGCTCAGATGTCAACTCAACAGAATACAACCACGCCATGACAGCCTATTTATTCGCAACATCCGAAGAATTAGAAGACTTTCTTTGTGATCACGCCAGATACAACCTTGAACACCGTATCAGTTGGTATGATGCGATGCAAGAAGTCTACCGTACATCTCGGCAAAAACACGTCTATCGTGAGTATCTACGATCCCCAGAATGGCAGCGGAAGCGTAAGACGGTTATGCAACGTGCCATGCGTCCTTGTATGCCAGAATTCCCTGAAATCCGTGTGTCATTCGATCGTTACGGGCGAAAAATTGAATCGATAGCAGTGGAATGGAAATCTTTATGTGAACGTATGGAGTGTTCAAATGTTGCCAAAGACGTGCATCACTACAACTATGAGCGTTTCGGAAAAGAGCGGATAGGAATGGATCCCACAGAATCGGAAGAAAATGATCTGATAGCACTTTGTGGCGAATGCCACGCCTCTTTGCATGACCAATAGTACTGATCTCATATATGTCCTGTTCTGTTGTTATCCAAGTCTAAAACGACTTATTGCGATAAAAAATGAGGAAAAGAAATGATCAAGAAAATTTACGTACCTGTTGACAACTCCGACTATTCGGATGCAAGTATCGCTTTAGCCGTCGAATTCGCAAAGAAATTCGGTTCACATCTCATCGGTTCGCACGTTTACGCCGCAAAGATGCACGATGTCCGCTTTAAGCAGATGGAATATACCCTGCCAGAAGAGTATCAGGACGAGGTGGAACTTGAAAAGCAACGCCGAATCCACGATACACTCATTACGATGGGGCTGCAACTGATCTCCGATTCCTATCTTGAAGTCATGAAACAAAAGTGCACCGAATTCGACATCCCGTTTGAACCCAAAATGCCGGAAGGCAAACACTATATAAAACTCGTTGAAGACATTCAGGAAAGCGATTACGATCTCGTCATTATGGG
>JAAXHO010000160.1 GCA_012270795.1 Candidatus Poribacteria bacterium | reverse complement strand
TTAGGGTGATTTGTCAACAAAAAAAAACGCTAATAAACATAGACACAGACTACATTTATAGCGTTTTTTGAAAACAAAATTTTGATAAAAAAATTAGGTTTTTTGAATCCCGTATCTACTCATTGCGTAAAGAATAGAATACCAATAGATTATACATGATATCTATTGTTCTCAAAACAGAAAACACAACACAAAAAAACAACTAAAAAATTCCGAGATTGGGACAGGGGGTTGCAACCAGAAGCACAGGGTTATTCAGTTTAGGTATCTTGGCAGATATTTATAACATTCGTGAATTAGATGCGTAGGTCGGGTAGAGCGAAGCGAAACCCGACACGTTTCGTTCCTGTCGGGTTTCGCTTCGCTCTACCCGACCTACGATATAAACAAATAGTAACATTCATCATCTGATAATTCTTAAAACTGAATAACCCTGCCAGAAGCATTTATTTGTTGATTAATCACACACGCTTACATTATGATTCTTCTGTAAGTAGATAAAATCGAGTTGCAAACTCCTATTACAAGAGCCCATTTCGACAATTGAATTCCTCTGATCCATTGCATATTATAGTTGACAAGTCTTGTCATAGATAGTATTATTAAAGATATTAAAGACATTACATGTTGTTTGAGTTATGAAATGGACAAGACCACAGATACAATCGTTTGTAGAAATTGCAGCGAAGAGATACAATTAAAAGCCTTTATTGATAACCTCAAGGTATGCCCTGCTTGTGATGCACATTTCCCGATGAGTGCTCAAGAGCGGCTCAATCTTCTTGTGGATGCAGACACTTTCCAAGAAACAGACGTAAACCTTTACTCTATTGATGCGTTAGAATTCCCTGAATATACAGATAAACTTGAGAGAGACATCACCAAGACTGGACTCCGTTCGGAAATGCTAACTGGTACTGCAGAAATTGGGGGGTATCCAGTTGCAATCGCAATTGGTGATGTAGGTTTTATCGGGGGTACTTGCGGTGCTGTCATCGGAGAAAAAGTGACACGTTGTATTGAACATGCGGGTGACAACAACCTACCACTTATAATTGTATCTGTAAGTGGTGGAATGCGGATGCAGGAAGGGACTATGGCTTTAATGCAAATGGCAAAGACAACAGCTGCATGTGTTGAGTATGCTCAAAAAGGGGGGTTCTATATCTCTGTCGTTACGGATCCAACATTTGGTGGGGCAACAGCCAGTTATACTTCTCTCGGCGATGTGATTATTGCTGAACCGGGGGCACGCGTTGGTTTTGCCGGTCCTCTCGCTGTCGCCAGTTTACAAGAGGAATTACCAGAAAACTTTCAAAAGGCAGAATCCTTAGTAGCTCACGGATTTATTGACCATATAATTCATCGGAATTCAATGCAGCAGTTACTGATTGACCTATTCTCTTTTGTCTATTAAAATATCTATTGCTTCTCTCATAATTTACAAAATATAATAACCCCGTATGTTAATCTTACGAAACTCTCCTTTTTCTGTCACTATATTGTAATTTAGACGTTTAAGATAAATATACATACTATCTCTTAACCTCTATAGATTATTGTAATCTACATTTCTTATACGAATTTTGCACTTAACGTAACACATAAATAAAAATTTATTGCTAAATTAAAAGGATATACGAATACAAAATGCCAAAATCATTAGTTGTTGTTGAATCACCTGCGAAAGCAAAAACAATAGAAAAAATACTTGGGAAAGACTTTATCGTTGACTCTTCAGTTGGACATATCCGCGATCTTCCACGCAAAGAACTTGGTGTAGACGTTGACAACCATTTTAAACCGAAGTATGTAATGATTCGGGGGAAAGGTCAAGTCGTCAAGGCTATTCAAGAAAAAGCAAAAAAGGTAGATTGTATCTACCTTGCAGCCGACCCAGACCGGGAAGGTGAAGCAATCTGCTGGCACCTCGCCACCGAATTGAAAAAAGCAAAAAAACCCATCTATCGTATTATATATAATGAGGTAACACAAAGTGCTATCTTAGAAGCAATTAAGAATCCTGGAACAATTGACCAAGCTCTTGTTGACGCACAACAAGCTCGCCGGGTTTTAGATAGACTCGTGGGATACAAAATAAGTCCTATTTTGTGGAGAAGTGTAAAACCGGGTTTGAGTGCGGGTAGAGTCCAATCCGTTGCTGTTCGCCTTATATGTGAACGTGAAGCGGAAATAGAAGCATTTAACCCAGAAGAATATTGGACACTAACAGCAACTCTTACTCCTAAACAAAAAGAACATCTTTTCCCTGCGAAACTACATAAGATAGGTACAAAGAAAGGTGAATTAAATAATTACGGGTTTAAAATAGATGAAGAACGTGCAAAAGAATTAGCATCCGATGCAAAAGACCAGACCTATATAGTGGAAAAGGTTCAAAAACGTGAAAAAAAACAGAATATGGCTGCCCCCTTTAAAACAAGTACGCTACAGCAAGAGGCTTCACGTAAACTGCGGTTCACTGCAAAAAAAACTATGATGGTTGCACAAAAACTCTATGAGGGTTTAGATATCGGCAAAGAAGGACTGGTTGGACTCATCACCTACATGCGTACGGATTCTACGCGAGTAGCACAGGAAGCACTCACTGCAGTTAGAAAACACATTAAAACAACTTATGGTCCTGAATATCTCCCCGCACGAGCGGTTACACATAGCAAAAACAGTGGTGCACAAGACGCACACGAAGCCGTCCGACCAACAACACCCTTACGGACACCCGATTCATTGAAAAAACATTTGACGAAGGATCAATATCGTTTATATGAACTTATCTGGAAACGATTTATTGCAAGCCAGATGAAACCTGCTATCTTAGATGCTACGACGATTGACATTAAAGCCGGAAGGTATCTATTCCGTGCCACTGGTTCTGTTATTAAGTTTGATGGGTTTAGGCGCGTGTATATGGAAGGTCAGGATGATGTCGCCTCCAATGGGAATGATGGAGATGGTGAAAATGCCAATTTACCTGATGTTAAGGATGGGGAAATACTTGATTTACGTAAGTTAGAACCGAAACAGCATTTCACACAACCCCCACCACGTTATAATGAAGCGACACTTGTGAAAGCGTTAGAAGCAAAAGAAATTGGTAGACCAAGTACCTATGCTTCAATTATTTCAACGATTCAAGAACGAGAATACATCACAAAAGAACAGCGAAGATTGCTGCCGACTGATGTAGGAAGACTTGTCAATGAACTCTTAATTCAAGGTTTTCCTGATATCGTTGATGTTGAATTTACAAAGGAGATGGAACAGAAACTTGATACTATCGCGGAAGGTAAAGTGGATTGGGTAAACACGCTTGGGGAATTCTATCCACCGTTCCAAGAAGCACTGAAAGAAGCACCTGATAAGATGTACGAAGCACGAAAAGCGATGGAAGTTGAGTCAGGTGAACAGTGTGAAAAATGCGGGGGTAACATGATTGTGAAATGGGGTAGGTATGGAAGGTTTCTCGGTTGTTCCAATTATCCTGATTGTAAAAATATCAAGGCAATAAATGGAGATAATACCCCAGCTGCCGAACCTGAAGTAACAGATACATTATGTGAAAAGTGCGGTGAACAGATGGTCATAAAGCAGAGTCGAACTGGTTCGCGTTTCTTGGCATGCAGTGGTTATCCCAAGTGTAAAAACGCAAAACCTATTCCTATGGGTGTTGACTGTCCAGAACCAGAGTGTGACGGTTATTTGGGTGAACGTCGCAGTAAACGAGGTAGAGTATTCTATGGATGTAGCAACTACCCAAAATGTGGATTTGCATGTTGGGATAAACCAATTCCAGAACCTTGCCCTAAATGTGATGCAACTTTTTTGGTCGAAAAAACACCAAAGTCTGGGGAAACTATTCATGAATGCGCTTCAAAAGAATGTGATTACACCAATACTCCTACATAATTAGGAAGTATTATGGTGAATTATTGAAATAATTATACATATTTTCTGTAGGAGCGACCCGGGGAATGCCATAAGGCATTCATACCGTTGATTTCTGGTCGCGACCAATTGGTCACTCCTACAACTCAGAATGTAGAATTAATTGTATAATCTACCATAGTTACAATTCATGAGATTACAAAGTTTTCCTCCAACTATTAAGTAAAGAAAAATGATCCAACTCCATCAAGTCAGTTACAGTTATCAGAATCTAAGCGTCCTTGAAAAGGCAAGTTTTCGGCTTGAACGGGGTGAATTCGGGTTCCTCATTGGTGAAAGTGGTGCAGGTAAAACTACATTACTAAAACTACTATACAGAGAATTAATCCCATCATCCGGTGCTTTAAATGTACTCGGACAATCACTTGCAGATTTGACCCCATCTACGTTGCCTATTTTCAGACGTAAAATTGGTATTGTATTTCAGGATTGTAATCTGGTTGAAACGAAAACGGTTGAACAAAACCTTGCAATTCCACAGAAATTAATCGGCACGAAAAAACAGATCCTGCGAGATAACGTAAACAATCTGTTACACCAAATGGGGTTAATACACCATAAAAAAGCATTTCCTAAAGATATTTCAAGCAACGAAAGAAATCGTTTGGCTATTGCGCGTGCAATTATTAACAGTCCACTGTTATTGATTGTCGATCAAGCGACAGAAATACTTGATCCAAAGCTTACATTAGAAATGCTTTCGCTTTTTGACGCACTCAATTTTCAAGGAACTACGGTATTAGTGGCAACTGCCGATCCGGAACTCCCTGACAAATTTGTCCGTTCAAAAAATGCTTCAACTAAACGGGTTTTCACACTAAAGGACGGATATATTACAACCTAATTTTTTCCATCAGGAACAATCTGAAGAGAAAGAAGTTGTTCTCATCATTTGCTCCATTACAAAATGTTGAAAATCCATAGTAGATTGTAAATATGTTAGGTCTATCAAATTGTTTCCGAAAATATAAAAAAGTTACGAAAAGTTAGAATTATATATGCGTTATCAGATTCAAAATGCCTTTATCCATATCGGACAAAAAAGTACAATCAACCTATTTAGTATCATCGCGCTTAGTTTTCTTACATTATTACTGAGTGCATTTCTTTTTAATCATTCATCAATTTACAAAGAACTATTACATAGAGAAACTACTGCACCGCTTATAGCATTTGCTAACGATATTGTTGTTGAAGAAGAGGCGCGCCTTTTTGCTAATCAAATTCGAAAAACACAGCATATCCTTCATATTGAATATGTTTCAAAGGAAGAAAATTATACCCGGGCTGAACGCCAATTTGGACACCTCGGCAAACTAATTAAGAATGCTATGTCGGGAAGTAATCCCTTTCCAGCCTCCTTAGAAATATATGTTGATCCTACGAACACATCACGAAAATCATTAGAGAAAATTGCTTTTGAGTTAGAAGCGTACGACAAGATTGATGATGTGGTACTGACCGGACATGGTGTACTAACAGATATTTTTCGTCAGACAAATCGGATGACAGTTGCAAGCATTGCCATAACCGTGCTATTATCCCTCCTATTTACCTATACTGCCGTTCTCAAGACAGGTAAGAACAGACATCAAGAAATTCAACTATTGAATCTTATTGGCGCAACACGAGGATATATTAGGGCTCCATTTATACTTCATGGAATGTTCATAGGATTTTCTGGAGCACTCTTAGGTTTGGCATGTTTCTATTTCCTCTACTGTGTGTTCACCTTTCAACTCGGTGTGCTGGAGTTTTTGCCATATCGTCAACTGATTGCTATTGTCATATCCGGTACAATAATTGGGTTGTTTGCTGGAATATTTGCCCATCGCAATTATGTAGTTTCTTGCAGAAAAAAGGCATTAAATATTACATAGAACCTATTAGTTCCAAATTTGGTGAATCATAAAATCTATCATACACTACTATAACATGAAGAATATTGAAATTAGCAAAATCTTCAGTAATATTGGCGAATTCTTGCAAATACGTGGAGATGCGTCTTTTCGTATCAGATCCTATGAGAAAGCTGCCAGAGTTATTGCAGATCTTACAGTTGATGTAAATGAATTAATTGAAAGTGGTACATTCCAAAACATTTCTGGTATAGGCAAGACGATTGAGGAAAAGACAAAAGAGATCCTTGAAACGGGAACTTGTCAAGCTTATGAAAAACTGAAAGATGAGATGGGATTAGGAGTTTTAGAACTCTTAGATATACAAGGGATTGGGGGTAAAACTGCTAATAGGTTATACAGTGAACTAGGTATAAAAGACCTAAATCAACTCACCGAAGTACTTGAAAATGGCAGACTTCAAGGTATGAAAGGTTTAGGGAAAAAGACTCTCGCTACTATATCTGAAAGCCTGCAATTCCAAAACGAGAATCGTGGTATTCGACTAATCTCTGTGTCCATAGCACTTGCAGAAAAACTCTCTGATGTCTTGAATGTTTGCTCTGTTATCACAAGGTTTGAATTTACAGGTGAATTACGGAGACGTGAAGAGATACTACGAAGCCTTGAAGTTGTAGTTGAATGTGCTGAGGATACTGACAAAACACGAGACACAATCATACAACTTTTTACTGACCATAAACAACAATTTCATTCCAATCTCATGGATGCTGACGATCAGCAATTAGTAAATAAGCCATTTTTACAAGCGATAGAAAACATTCAACTAACCATTGACAACGATTTTCCTGTAGTTATCTATTTGACGACTTCATCCTCTTATGAAACCATCCTATTCCTTACAACAGCAACAGATACGCATATTTCTGCACTACCCACTGATAAACACATACTAAACCAAACAAGTGATTTCTTGATGCGGTCACAGGATCACTCTGAAGCAGAGATTTTTGAAAAGTTAGGTATGTCATACATACCACCCGAATTACGGCAGAATGCTGATACTGTTCAGTTAGCATTGGATAATACATTGCCAACTCTCATTGAATTAGAAGACATGAAAGGCGACTTGCATGCACATACTGAATGGAGCGATGGAAGAAACACTATGGATGAGATGATAGCAACCGCGATTGAATTCGGACTTGAATATTTTGCTATTACTGATCACTCAGCTGCCTCAACAGTTGCTAATGGATTAGACCAAAAACGTCTATTAGCACAGATAAAACATGTTCGCGATGTAGATTCTCAAACGGAAGGTATTACTATATTAGCAGGTTCAGAGGTAGACATTCGTAGAGATGGCACACTGGATTATACTGACGAGATTCTTGCTCAACTTGACATAGTGTTAGCAAGTGTTCACAGTCATTTCACTTTATCTGAAGCAGAAATGACTAAAAGGATGATTTCTGCCATAGAGAATCCTTATGTCAATATAATAGGTCACCCGACAGGTAGACTTCTTGGGAGTAGACCGATGTACCCGATCAATCTTGATGAGATTATCCATGCGGCTGCAGAGAACAATACGATATTGGAGATAAACGGTTCTCCAAGTAGATTGGATTTAGGTCCAGAATATATCCGCAAAGCAAAAGATGCAGGTGTTCTTATATCCATCAATACTGATGCACATGCTGTACGCCAATTCGTTCACCGCGAGTATGGTGTGAATGTAGCACGACGTAGTGGATTGACCAAAGAAGATGTAATTAATACCTATCCTTTGGATAAACTGCGAAAGACTTTACAAAGGAAAGAAGCGTGAAGGGAGTATTCTATGAAACGATCGCGACTTGCCCCTGCGAAACGCGCCATCATTATTGGGATGGATGGTGCAAGCATGGAACTCGTCAATAACATGATTGCCTGGGGACATACACCTAATATGGAGAAACTCCGCAATTCAGGGGTTTACCGTCCAATGCTTGGGGTATTTCCAACATTAACACCGCCAGGATGGACAGCACTTTCTACCGGTTCTTGGCCTGGTACACATCAAGTTATGGATTTTAACATACGCGCATTAGGTAAGGCACTGAATAAAACTGTGTGGGGTATAAACACAGGTTTGTGTCAATCGGAATATATATGGAATCTTGTTGAACGCGCAGGAGGAAAACCCATACTTGTGAAATGGGAAATGTCCTGGCCACCCACAGTGAAAACCGGTATTCAGGTGGAAGGAACTGGACCGGGGGTTTCAAATCACCATCAGATTGCAGGGTACCATCTTTTTGTTTCGGGGAAATGGGCACCGCGCCCCATCGGGGGACAGCGTGACCCTGAAACACTTGACCCCAGTGCATTGCAAAAAATAAAACACATCGATCCTGTGAATATAGGACCTGTTGATCTAAGCAAGTGGCAAGGAGAACTGCCTGAGTCAGAAAAACCTTTGCTGGAGGTGGAACTCACAATCCAACCATTAGCACGTGGAAGATCGGATATGAATCGGGGTAAAACCGGCAAGCCAAAAACATATTATGCACTTATATATGCAATGGGGCAAGATGGTTATGATAGAATCAGAGTGTTCAGGCATCGTGTTGGTGATGAAGTTGTCACGGATCTTGCTGTAAGTGATTGGAGTGACTGGTGGCTTGATGCTTTCGTTATTGATGGTAGTGATGTTGAAGGATATGTGCAAATGAAACTCGTTACACTCACTCCCAATGCGGATGCTTTTGAACTTTTTGTGCCACAGATTTGGCCCCGAACTGATTACACAGTCCCTCCTGAAATCGCAACTGACATTGATAAGAATGTTGGTTCATTCCTACAGAATCCTGCACGTGATGCACTCGGACAGGTTGATGATGACACCTATTTTGAGTTGTTAGACTACCATCATCAACGACTTGGGGATGTAGCAACCTATCTTGCTTCTGAGAATAACTGGGATGTGCTTATGGTGGAAACACATGCGCCAGATTATGCAAGCCACTTCTTCTTGAGTCAAGTAGATGAGATAAGCGGTGCCTCAGCAGAAACTACCCATCGTTGTAGAGAGGGATTACGACGGACTTATGAATCTGTTGACAGGATGATAGGACAGATTGTTGAACTTGCTGATGAGGAGACAGTTGTCCTCATCTGTGCTGACCATGGCGGCACTCCGAATCAATTCCGTGCTGTAGATATTGAAAAAGTCTTGGAAGAGACTGGGTTTATCGTCAAACAGAAAAATGGTGAAATTGATTGGACAAAAACACGAGCCCTTAATATTGGGTTAGTGCATATATTCATCAACCTTGCTGGTCGTGAACCTAACGGCATTGTTGCACCCGAGGATTATGAGGAGACACAACGCGAAATTATCGCAGCCTTGCATGGGTATGAGGATGAAAAGACAGGAAGACACCCGTTTTCATTAGCGTTAACCCATGAGGATGCAGAAATGTTGAATCTGCATGGTGACCTTGTGGGTGATGTTGTATATGCGCTGCGTCCAGAGTTTGATGGTGCACACGGCAAGCAGCTACCATCAGCTAGTTTTGGAATAGGGGGACAGCATTCCACATTTATTCTATCAGGTGCAGGTGTTCGGAAAGGTTATGCTTTGGAACGTCAAGTTCGCGTTGTTGATGTCGCACCAACACTCTGTTATCTTTTGGGGTTACCAATGCCTGAAAATGTAGAAGGCGGTGTGGTTTATGAAGCATTAGAAGATCCCAACTGGCATTTAACTCGTCTTGCAGAATCTGAAAATTAGACGATTTATTACAAAAAGTTTTTCTTTTTTATAACCGATGAGATGGAACAAACGTAATGCAATATAGTAAGGACTTACGCATTTCCACTTAAAGTTTCACTGATAAGGGGGAAAGTGTCTGTCCTGAATGTAATACCGATAGATAGTACAACATTCGGTTTGGCATAAATATCAGGGATTTTGATACGTGGTAAGGTTTTCAATCCCAAGAACACGAACCGAATTCCAAATATGAGGGGTCTGAGCATCGGCAAATGCGCGGATCCGATACTTTTAGGTTAGTTAAATAGATTCCTAACGGAATCCTGAATCTTTTAGTTACATATTTTTGATTGGGTTATTATAGGGTGTGAACGTGCAATAAAACGCGCATCGATCCCGGGATGTTAATGTAATACTAACATAACTCTTGTTATCCAGGACGGACGCATTCCCCTTTAAAGGGGGTAAATAGTGCGATATTTCAGTTCGTCGTGGACTTTTGTTGTTGCATTGAGGGACACCTCAACGCATCTTATTATGCTAAACATAAGGCATATTCTTGCACGACAAAACAAACACACTATGTGCAAAATATGCTTGAAATTCGGACAAGGAGTATATAAAATAATGGCAAACAAGATTTTAAACATGGGAAACCTTATATGAAAGAGAAAAACATGAACAAAAAAATATATTGGACACTTGGTATCCTCATCGCTCTCTTTAGTGGATTTATGTTTTACGTTCAATACGATTTTGCTCAATTTAAGAAAGGTTTGGGAGTAGATCGTGAAAAACCGAAAACAAGAATCACCCTGAAAAACAAGAAATGCGGGGCCCTGTTTTACACTCCCGGGAAATGTCGTCAAAAGAACCCTCTGCTTCATCAATAGAAAATGTGATTGAGCCGCCTAAAATCAACATAGATGAACAAAATGGTATCATTACATTTGAGCAAAAAAAAAAAACTGATTTAGAAGTAATCGAATCGCCTATAGAATCGCCCTTTGGGTTTGGGGCATATCCCGCAACACCCGGGGTTTCCGTTTTCTATTAGTTGGGAATCTGGTGTGGGCATCCTGCCTAAAAATATACTGTTTCAAACCGAACTGGTTGATAGAGTTTTAATTAAACTTTATCAGGAAGGTAAAGAAGTTTTAGGTGCAAAATGACATGAAGGCAAAGTGTATCCCAAATACAAAAATACTTTCTACGTTCGTTCCGAGGTAAAACACACAGGTAAGCAAGTGAATATTATTGATGGAAAACGAATAGAATCTGAGTATGAGGTTGTGAGTGAAAGAATTTTTGGGGATGGTGATACAAAGTTACAACAACAAATACTCTACGCTTTGCAAGAGGGGACCCCGTTGCCCGACGGGGTGATTGTTTTGGATATGGATAAAAGTGGAATTGATCCGTATGAGTATTTAGAATTACCGAATACAGTTGAACAATTTAATAATAAACCAAAAAGGAGATAAATCATGCGTTTTTTTGTTTTTGTTTTTACGGCAATATGTTTGTGCAATTTTGTCTATTCAGATTGCGAAACTGAGAGTTATCTTAACATTCATTCCGAAGGGTTTCACGATGAGTCTTTGGCGGATGCTTCGGCTCATACACAAATACTAAATTTAAAAGATGCAGGGGATTTTTACAGATTCCAGATTCAAAGTATCGCTACTGTGGATCAATATGCCCCAGCTTTTGAAGAATTACCCTATTCAGGGTATTACGGACTTCGAGCTGAAATCGGACGACCAAATAATGCTCAGGGACGTTGGGGATGGAAAATAGTTGATGTAAAAAGTGATTCTTATCATAATAATTTCACGAATGAAATAGCAAAAGCAGCTATTAATCTTAGGGTTTTGAAGCAGGATGGATGGGATAAAGATGATTTTAAAGAATTCCATGATATGCAATACGCCAAAGTAGCGAATGCTGGAATTTGGGCTTTCCGTGTTATAGCGAAGCGTCCAGTTATTGTATACCCTGATGGCACCGTATCTTTGTATTTTTACACTATAAAATACGACCATGACACCGATTATTTAAATGAAGAGGGAATACCTATAAACAAGGCGTGATCATACACTCCCTGTTGTAAAAAATCGCTTTTCTTTTTTTAGCAGGTATCCGTTTTTGGGTATCTGCCTCTTATTTGTGTCTTACCAGTTTTTGTTTTTCTTTATTCATTTCTATTTTAAGCCTCATTTACCTCGCCCCCCAACCCCGGCAAGCGGAGGGCTAAGAATGGCAAGCAAGGGGGCTAAGAATAGCAAGCGAGAGGTGATGGGGTCCTATTGGACTTTGTGTATGTAAATGTCGTGGTCTTTTCCACGTGCATCGCTCCAAACGACGAATGCACTCCCATTTCCCGTTGCGATTGCCATTGGTGAAATCTGTTGCTTTTCTGCATCACATACCGGTATCCCATTTTCTTGCCAAAGCGGTAACCCATTTGCATCAATTCGTTGTGCGTAAATGGCATCCTCAGTGGAATTCCCAAAATCTTGCCGATAATCTAACCAGTAGATAATAGCACCTTCAGCTCCATCAGGAACAAGTTTGGGGTTCTGTTGGACTCCACCCGCAGTGCAAACGTGTACACCGATTTTGTTCCATAATAACTTACCTTTGACATTGACGCGTTGCGCATAGATATCGGCAAAGATATCGCGATCATCCCACCACACCACGATGAATCCACCATTGCCATCACTGATACACGCCTGTTGTTGTTGATTTGCCTTGACATTACAGATGGGTATTCCGTTTTTTTGCCATAATGCTTTTCCATTTGCGTCAATATGTTGTGCATAGAGTTGTGCAGTTGTGAGGATATTTGGGTCATTTCTATAATCGGGCCATACACAGAAAACCCCACCGTTGCCATCTGCGACGATTGTAGGACCGCCTTGGTTGCCTTTTGCTGTGCAGACTGGAATCGGTGTTTTCCATACAGCATTTCCTTTGCTATCAATATGTTGTGCTAATATGTCCCAATCGGGTGTGCTGATATCCCACCAAACGAATATTGCACCGCCTTCACCATCGCTAACTAATGTGGGATCGTATTGGTCTCCTTTTCCGTTATATACTGGGATGCCATTCTGATTCCAAACTGGTTTTCCATCAGCAGATATTTTCTGGGTGTAGATATCTTGGTTACCTGATCGCCAATCCTCCCAAACAATTATCACCCCACCGTTTCCGTCTGTAATAGCAGAGATATCGTCTTGTAGAGCAGGTTCAGTGCAAACAGAAATACCATTTTTTTGCCATAATTTTTTTCCGTTTGCATCAATCCGTTGGGCAAAAATGTCTTGGGAACCGTTGCGTGTATCACCCCAAACCACAATAGCTCCACCAGTTGAGTCTAGGACGATGACAGGTGCGCTTTGCGAACTGTTGTGATCGCAGATAGCGATGCCGTTAGCATCCCAAAGTATTTCTCCAGTTTCAGCCATCCGTTGGGCAAAGACATCGTAGTTTCCGTTTTGTGCGTCTCTCCAAGCAATAATAACTCCGTTTTTACCATCAGATGTAAGTACTGGAAAGTGTTGCGCGTTCTTAGCAGTGCATACAGGTAGGTTTTCAGTGACCTTCCATTCTGAATTAGCAAATAACAGGAATGTATTTAAACACAAAATAACAAGAATGGAATTTAGTAGGTAGTGCTTAGTCAAAGTAAGTAGATTTACCTCTTTTATAGTGGAATCTAAAATTACTATCACATTGCGGTAGGCGGGGAATGCCATAAGGCATTCATACCGTTGATTTCTTGATTTGCGGTTTCCTAATCGCACCTGCCAGGGAGTGTGCACATATTTTAGATTTCACTATGATAAAAACTTGTTTACATTAATAATTCTTCACCGATTGGGAAAAACTGGTCTGCCATTGACTGCAAGTCCATTGATGTATTATGCTCAAATGCCACTACCTCAATCCTTTTGTGTTGCTGTTTGATGAGTTTAGCTAACGGGCAAAAATCCCCGTCTCCACTTGCTAAGATAACAACGTCTAAAGAACTGAGCATTGAGACCACATCAACTGCGATCCCTACATCCCAATCCCCTTTTGCGGATCCGTCCCCGCGCAAACGCAAGTCTTTACTACGAATCGTGTACCCGTTATGTTCTAAAAGCGAGAAAAAGTTAGACTGGTCGATCTCTGGTATTTGAACAATGTACGCATAAGCAGAAATAAGTTGTCGGGGACCTACGATTAAATCAAGAAGTTTAATATAATCTACACGTCGCTCAAATCGGTCTTTTGCTGCGTAGAACATATTTTGTACGTCAACGAAAACACCCACGCGAGGTTGTGTTGTTTCTTTTTCACTGACTTCAATCGTCTCTTCCTGTTGTATATTCAATTGATTTACCGTTTCACGAATATTGTTGAGTGCATTTCGGGAAAGTTCATGAGATTTTTCAAAATTTTCAGATTGTTTCTGAAGATTTGATTTAAACTCTTCATAAGTTTGGTATTGTCTATAGACGGCTTCTTCAACTAGTTTTAGTTCAACAGAAAAGGCTTCTTTAGAAGTTTTGATTTGAGATAGTTCGTTTAGTTCTAAAGAAATTTGATCATATTTTTTGATTAATTGTTGGTGTTCTGCATCTAATTTCGAGAGGGAAGTCTCTGTTTCGGTATATTGTGCTTCTTTTTTATGAAAATTATCATTTTCCTGTTGAAGATACACTATCTTTTTTTCTATATCTTTAAATGCATTTACCCTTATTTTGAATTTCTTGTTTTCATCGGTTAGGAACTGACAATGTTGTTCCAAAAGTTTATTCTTTTTTTCTATTGCAGCGAACTTTTCTTTTAATTCACTATAATCACTTTCTAACAATTCTAAATTACTTTTCAAATCATCAATTCTTATTTGTGCTTCCTGATCTGCGTCAGAATAATTTGTTTGGATGTCTTGTATCTGGGTAGAAGGGGCTTTTGGTTTAGTAGGATTATCTACAAAACGAAACTGTTCGTTACATACATTTGGAATATTATATGTATCATAAGCGGTATTTAACAAATGAAAACCGTGTGTGTGTACTTTTTCTCGATTGTCTGTCAAGAGAGCCCAAACAACTTCAGCAAATTCGCCTGATTCAATCAAGGGACCGGGCGATTTAAAAAAAGTATGTATTTCATCTTCCACCATGTATCCTACTCTTGAAATTGCCTTTGCAGCTTTCTGTGATAAATGTTCAATAACAATTTCATCAATGTCGGATTCTCTGAAAAAAGCGTTAGTTAATCTATTTAATAATTCATGTTTTGAGGAAGAATATAACTTATCAGGATCACTGACAAGTTTGGTGTTCATTAGGATTTTGAAAAGTTCCCTCTCATTTAATAACATTGCAAGAAACCATTTTAATTGTTCTCGGTGTATTTTTAAGTTTAGTTTAGACATGAGAGTCCTCCGATTCGTCTAAGTCCATATAGTAATACTCGTAAGGTTCAAATGACATAAGAACTATATAAGTTTAAAAAACTATATGATTATATGATAGTAAGGAGTATTTGTTTCATTCCTCCTATCTAAAGGGTTAGCAGTTTATTGCTATTTTGATGTTAAGTCATAAATATATGGGTTTTCTACGACATTCTTGATTCTGACAGGGAGGAGAGGAATTACGGGTTATTACTGTTTGTTTTGACATCGCAAATTGTGATTAATTCTAAATTATTCTACGATATTGTAATAATCTAATTACAACAAAATATGCACGGTTTTATACAACTGATTCTTGTCTTTTTATTCGATTACTACCTACTCCCCCGGCAAAAACCTTATTAGATAGGTCATTATACAAAAAATGCACTCTATAGTCAAGGATTAAATGAAATAATTCAACCATACGCACCTATTTCTGATTCCCTATAAACTTATACCAATTCTAAAAAATATTGTCTCATTAAGGAATTCCACTGTTATTGCTGGTTGGGGTACCCCTCTTCGGTAGGAGCGACCTCACAGTCGCGACCAGGAGGTCGCTCCTACCAAATCTCCGCAGCTAATGAGAAATTATGTTTTAGATATGGTATTAGTAGTTAGATTTTGTATTAGCAGGTGATAACATTGTTCAATTTGATACATAAGTAGGGAATCGGGGGTAAAATGGATAAATCATCTATTCAATATCCAATGTGATGCGGTATAAAGGTTTGTGAAAATTCTATCTGGCTTATGTGATTTTTCTGTTAGATTAGGATTCATATAGTGCTGATAAGCGTTATATCCGTGTCCAGTTAAGACAAGGATTGGTGAAGCACCAGCAGTATGGGCTGCCTGAATATCAGAGATGGAATCACCTATGAAAAAAGTTTCGGAAATATTAAAATTGTATTCATGTGATGCACGCATCAACATGCCTGGTTTCGGTTTTCTACAAACACAATTTTCTTTTGGATGGTGTGGACAGAAATATATTTTTTTTATTTGACCCCCAGTTTTTTCAATTTCAATTAACATCTGACGATGAATTTCAGCGAGTTGTTTTTGAGAAAAAAGACCACGTCCAATTCCTGCTTGATTGGTTGCAATAAAGATATCATATCCGTAATCAGTGAGTTTTTTAATAGCTTTTTGGCTGTTGTGAAGAAATGCAAAATCTTTCCAGTTACAAACATAGCTATTATTGGGAGGGTTCTTGTTGATGACACCGTCTCTATCCAGAATGACAGTTTTCATAGTTTTTTCCGATTAGGTGAACTTGAAATATATTTTATGAAGATTAATAAATTAATCTTCATAAAAACGCGCCTACCGTTGGGTGCGTAAGTTTTAAACTACTTTAGTTTTGCAATCATTGTTTGTAGTTTTTCAATACAAATACGCGATGCTTCTTCCCCTGCTTCAGAGAAAGCTTTTCCCCCCGGTCTATTGATAAGATCATCATCAATTTTGAGAGTTGGTCGCCAGTGTGTTTCGAGGCAGAGATGTCCATCATATCCATCGTCAACGAAAGCTTGGAGCTGCCCTTGCCAGTCTATCACACCGTCCCCGACAGGAACGGATTCCATTTCCCCTGTATCAGGATTTGGTTCAGCATCCTTGAGATGTGCATGGATCATTGTCGGTTTCATTTGAAGGTATGCATCAGGATAGGGTGTAACCCCGTCATTTGCATGTGCTTCATTTGCGGGGTCCCAAATTCCACGAATGTTGGGAGAATCTATTTCCTCAATAAACTTTGCAGTGAGTTTAGCGGTGCTTAGAGAAGTGGTAGATTCGTTTTCCATGCCTAATATGATGCCTTCCCCGTCAATTATTTTGCGGGGTTCATCGTAAGCTGATATGATTTCGTCCCAGCGTTCTTCTGTTTTACCAGTGTCCCAAAAAACAAATGTGCGAATTAGGTTGGTATTGAAGGCTTTTGCTGTACGGATACACCCTTTCAAAATGTTGAGATGTTCTTTGCGTTCCTTTTCGTTGTCCATATCGCATTTGAAGAATGGTGATGCGACACCAATGATTTGTATATCCGTATCATCCAACGTACGTTTCATTTTGTCTATATCGGTAGTTGTAAGTTGATGGGGTAGTTTGTCCCATACCGACCGTATTTCTATGGAATCAAGGTTGAATTCTTTTACAAAATTGACTACGGTTGCGAAGTCTTGTGATACTTCGTCACCGATTACGCCTACTTTAAACATAAATTTCTCCTTAGTAACTTTTCTGATATATTAGCATAGAAGTTCATAATTTGCAAGGGTGTGTGAAAAGTTAGGTGTGTAAAGTTATTGTCCCTATAAGTGTCAATTTAGGAATTTCATATTTCCTTTGTGTGCGGAATCTCGGAATTCGCGGAGTACACGGAAGGCGCGGCAAAGACACCCCATGAACATTTATTGCAAAGAATAACCCATAACTCAACAAGACGCTCCGTGGCAGCGGTGTTTTCCGTATACTCCGCGAAATCCGTGATTCTGAAGCACGCCGCGAAATCCGGGGAATACCATTGGGCGAATGCGCTCGGTAGAATACGCGTATGGTATTCTACATGATTCGCCATGATTCATTCCCGCCAAATGCCTAAATGGCATTTGTAGCGTTGATTTGGGGGAATGCTCTATAATATTCATACCGTTGATTTGAAAATCTGGTAATCATGAGAATCCTGGTTTAGACAAAGAACAAGGTATTACCCAATTTATTTTTTATCGTCGTTGCTTTATGTTTTACTCCTTTTTGTGTGTGGAATAACTGCAAATATTTTGTGTATTTTTTTAGATTTCATAAGAATTTTCTACTTTTAAAACCGTACTGTACGGTTTTTTCGGTTTACGGTACGGTTTTGT
>JAAXHO010000002.1 GCA_012270795.1 Candidatus Poribacteria bacterium | reverse complement strand
ACACTTCACCGAATGGAAACGGATTGAACGTGAAGATGAACAGCAGAGAGTCTCACTGGAAGTCCTACTGCAAGGTATCTGTGAACCAAAACGATTATTGGACATTATTGAGAATTTTACGTTGTTCATGGAGGTCCAGGGTGGCACAATTAAACTGGTCTCAAAAAATCACCAATACTTGGGCGTGAACAACGCAATTAACGCATTGCGGGAAAACGAATCCAATCGTGGAAAACTCGGTGTGTTCTGGCATACGCAAGGGAGTGGTAAAAGTGTCTCAATGATCTTTTTTGCACAGAAAGTCCTCAGAAAAATGTTGGGACATTGGACTTATGTTATCGTAACAGACCGCAAAGAATTGGACAACCAGATTTACAAAACCTTTGCAAGTGCAAGCGGTGTCCTTACACAGCAGAAAGTACATGCAGAAGATATAGTACATCTACGTCAGCTGCTCAGCGAAGACCATCGTTATATTTTCACACTTATTCAGAAATTTCAGACTGCAGATAATGAACCGCATCCTATCCTCTCTGATCGTTCAGACATTATCGTCATTACTGATGAAGCACACCGCAGCCAATACGACACATTGGCGTTAAATATGCGTACCGCGCTCCCAAAGGCGGCATATATTGCATTTACAGGTACACCGCTAATGGCAGGGGAAGAAAAGACACGCGAAGTGTTCGGAGACGAAGTGTCAGTTTACGATTTTAAGCAATCCGTAGAGGATAAGGCAACCGTCCCGCTCTACTATGAGAACCGCGTACCCAAACTAAAATTGACGAACCCCGATCTAAATGCAGACCTTGAACAGATTCTTGAGGAAGCAGAATTGGATGAGGCACAAGAAGCAAGACTGAAACGTGAATTCGAACGAGAATATCATCTCATCACACGGGATGAACGGTTAGAAGTTATAGCAGAGGATATCGTTTCACACTTTATCGGCAGAGGCTATCGGGGGAAAGCTATGGTCATCTCTATTGACAAACCCACAGCAGTTAAGATGTACGATAAAATACAGAAGTACTGGCAACAGAAAATTCAATCTCTGAAATCAGAATTAAACAGTGGCGTTACAAGAGATAGAGAGAAACCACTTGAGTCTCTAATTCAGTATATGGAAAAAACGGATATGGCAGTAGTAGTGTCACAATCACAAAACGAAATTGACGATCTGAGAAGGAGAGGCGTTGACATCAGTTTGCATCGGCAACGCATGAACACAGAGGATTTGGACACCAAATTCAAAAACCCAGATAATCCTTTCCGTATTGTTTTCCTCTGTGCAATGTGGACCACAGGTTTTGATGTTCCTTCATGTTCAACAATCTATCTTGACAAACCGCAACGCAACCATACCTTAATGCAGACAATTGCAAGAGCCAATCGTGTGTATAAAGACAAAGTCAACGGTCTAATTGTTGATTACATCGGCATCTTTCGTGACCTTGAAAAGGCACTCGCTATTTATGCTACAGGATCTAATGGAGACGGAAGCAATCCGATTACAGATAAATCGGAACTTATTGAGGAACTTAAAGAAGCAATAGTGGAAATCTCTAATTTTTGTGAAAACCTTGAAATTGATTTTGCGGAAATCGAAGCAGCGGATAGTATGCAACGGATCCAGTTGATCGACGCAGCTGTAAACCAAATTCTGGTAAATGATGAAACTAAGCGGAATTTCCTTGAACAAGCACGTAATGTCTATAAATTATTCAAAGCAATTTTACCCGACACTGCAGCAAATGAATTTAGTGGGATATGTTCACTAATAAACATCATTGCCCGTAAAATAAAAAATCTCGGTGCCCCCGTTGACATCTCCGAAGTTGAAGGTGCCGTAGAAGAATTACTGGACCGCTCAATCGCCCCAGAAGGTTACATCATCAACGCAGGCCAAAATATCTATGACTCAGAACAAATTGACTTAAGCCAAATTGACTTTGAACAACTGGCTGAACAATTCAACACTGAACACAAACGTACACAAGCTGAAAAATTAAAGGGTGCTATAAATAGAAAACTCAAAGAGATGGTTCAACTCAACAAAAGCAGAATGGACCTTCAAGAGAAATTTGAACAGATGATTGCGGAATACAACGCCACGTCTGACGTTGACACTTTACTTGAAAAATTTTCTGGATTAAAAGAAGAAATAAGTGAAGAAGAGCAACGCGCCGATTCTGAAAAACTTTCAGAGGAAGAATTAGCGGTATTTGATCTTCTTACTAAATCCAAACCCCGCTTGACTGTGCCACAGCGAGAAGAAGTGAAAACTGCTGTGAAAGAGTTACTTGAAACTCTCAAACAAGAGAATTTGGTCTTAGATTGGCGCAAACAGCAACAATTATGCGCCCAAACTGAAATGACTGTTCAAACAATTCTTGATGCAGGACTGCCTGATTGTTACACAAAGGAGCTGTTCAGTCGGAAATCAGAAGCAGTGTATCAACACGTCTACGATTCCTATTATGGAAAAGGAAAGAGTATATATACTGAAACCTCAAATTTATAGATATAGAGTTAATATGAAGGACATCTCACCCTATAAGTATTAAGCGAAGAAAGGAAAACAGATGGATGTGTTATCACTCGGTATTTATGTCGTTGACGTACTCGGAAAACCGATAGACCGTTTTCCTGAAAAAGGAAAATTAGCACTGTTCGATCAATTAGAAATCCATACAGGTGGGTGTGCAAACAACACCGCCATTGTGTTGTCACGACTTGGTGTTTCTGTGGGGGCAATGGGTAAAATCGGCAACGACCATTTTGGCGATTTAGTCCTGCAAACCCTTACTGAGAACCGAGTTGACACAGCAGGTATACAGCGGGACACATACGCAAACACCTCCTTTACATTTGTTGCTATTGCGTCCGATGGTGAACGGAGTTTTTGCCATTATATCGGTGCAAACGGTGAACTTTGCGAAACCGATCTGGATTGGGACATAATTAAAACCACTAAAATACTGCACATCGCAGGTGCATTGGTCATGCCCAAATTTGATGGACAACCGATGGCGAATGTCCTCAAAAAAGCAAAAACACTTGGAATAACAACTTCACTTGACACCGCATGGGACGACACAGGGAAATGGTTGGAAACACTGGAACCGTGTTTGCCTTATGTTGACATAATTCTACCGAATTTGTCCGAAGCAGAACATCTAACAGGTACAACCGAACTTCGTGCAATTTCCAAGTTTTTTAGAAACTACGGCATCAAGACCGTGTGTATAAAGATGGGTGAACGCGGTAGTTACATATCAACGCTTAAAGAAGAACTACTTGTCCTCGCATATCCTGTTGCTATCGTTGATGCGACCGGTGCTGGTGATGCTTATGTAGCAGGTTTCCTTGCTGGAACGGTAAAAGGTTGGGACCTCAAAACAACAGCAGAGCTCGCTTCAGCCACCGGTGCCGCATGTGTAACTGCTATCGGAACTACTGCAGGCATCCAAAATCTTGAGGAAACTATGAAAATTTGTAAAAGGGGCACAACTTCATGAGCGTAAAAAAGGAACCCACACCATGAATGATTCGGCAATCGTCCAAACAGAAAACTTATCCAAATGGTACGGTGAAGTGATGGGGGTGAACGATGTCACCTTGAAGATTCACCCTGGCATAACCGGTTTACTCGGTCCCAACGGGGCAGGCAAAACAACCTTACTCAAACTGATGACAGGCCAACTTAAACCCAATCAAGGCAACATTACCATCCTAAATGAACCTGTTTGGAACAACTACCTACTCACAAATAAGTTTGGTTACTGTCCGGATATTGAATTAGCTTACCAGTTTATGAGCGGTTTTGAGTTCATTACATTTTTCGCAACATTAAGCGGATATGAAAAAACTGAAGGAGAAAATCGATGTCTGAAAGTACTTGAAACGGTAGATATGATCTCTGCTAAAGACAAACCGATTGGCTCTTACAGCAAAGGGATGCGGCAGCGGATAAAACTCGCACAAGCACTTCTACATGAACCGGAACTCCTTTTCCTTGACGAACCCCTCACAGGACTTGACCCTATCGGCAGACGACATATCATGAATCTACTCTCAGAACTATCACAACAAGGGATCAGTATGATTGTTTCAAGCCACATCCTTTATGAAATAGAGGCGGTTACAGAAACTATCCTCCTTATCCATCAAGGTCGCATTCTTGCTGAAGGTACTATCTCCGACATCCGTGAACTGATTGATGAACACCCGCACAAGGTCTTCCTAAATGCAGATGAACCGCGCCGTTTAGCACAAATATGTTTGCCTTTTGAAGATATTCTCAGCGTTACCTTTGGTGAAGCGGATGGTGATGTCATCATTGAAACGGCAAAACCGGACGCTTTTTACGCGCGACTCCTGCAAATCCTCATTGAAAACGAATTGAACGTCTCTCAACTCTACTCACCCGATGATAACCTCTCTGCTGTGTTCAAGTATTTAGTTGGGTAGTTTACCATTTTTGCAATCGGATCCACATCATTTTGAAAATTATGTAACCATTTCGCGCCTAACCCGCGTCATGATAATATTGGATGATACACTATAATAACCCAAGTTGCTACCTA
>JAAXHO010000092.1 GCA_012270795.1 Candidatus Poribacteria bacterium | reverse complement strand
TTCGGAAAAGAAAACAGAGGAATTAGAAGATTACGATTACAAGATAGATTCTCTTTTTAGGCGGGGTGAGGAAGATGATGAATAAAGGGTGAAAGAGTAGGGGAGAACCTGCTTATGATCTATACCACGAAAAACCTGTAGTTTATTATTTCAACGCGTTAAGAATTTCTTGGTGTACACAGGCTAAATCAAAGGGCCGATATGGCTGATAAAGAAGAAGTCATTAAGACAAAGGGTGCAACCAAAACCGGATATGGTGGGTTAAAGCTCACCCATAACGAAAAACGCGATATCATTGCGTTGCTGGAAGCGAACAAACCCTTACCAGATAAGTACCGTTTCCTGCTGTTTGACGAAAAACGTGAAGTGGAATTGGTCTGGAATGGAAAAACCAATGAAGTTTGCAACATTGTGCTTCCATTTCAGACTATTGAGCATGTGGATGAACCACGTATCGAAAAGCCGTCAGACCCCCCCCCTATGTACAAACGAGTCTGTTTGATGAGCGAGGCCGACAACTCAAGGGTTGGACTAACAAACTCATCTGGGGTGATAACAAATTGATTCTGTCGTCACTCAAAAACGGTCCGATGCGCAAGGAGATAGAGACACAAGGTGGCCTCAAACTAATTTATATCGACCCACCGTTTGATGTTGGTGCGGATTTTTCTATGGACATTGAGGTTGGTGGCGACACCTTTACTAAAAAGGCCAACATACTAGAAGAGATTGCCTACCGCGACACATGGGGTAGTGGGGCAGATTCCTTTATCGCCATGATATACGAGCGATTGGTGTTGATGCGGGACTTGCTAGCAGAAGATGGAAGCATTTATGTGCATTGTGATTGGCGGGCAAATGCTTCTTTAAGATTTGTATTAGATGAAGTATTTGGGGCTAACAACTTAGTAAATGAGATTATATGGAGACGAAAACAAGCGCAGGCATGGTTATCAAATCAATTTGGCATTACTAATGATACCCTCCTGTTCTATGCAAAGTCCCATAAACGAATATTTAATCCAATTTATTCAAAAGATGATGAAAACACCAAAAAATATATAAAAGAACGTTTCAAATTCGACGATGGTGACGGAAGAAAATATATGAAGTCACCACTTGTTAATCCTTTGGTGCGACCTAACCTACAGTATGAATTTCATGGAATTAAGTCGCCGAAAACCGGCTGGTTATATAAGAAAGAACGAATGGAGGAAATGTATCGGAAAAATGAACTAGTTATGCCTGACAAGCCGACTGCTAGGATTTACAGAAAGATCTATGAGGATGAATATCTTGGTCAAATGGTTCAAAATGTTTGGACTGATATTCCTATTGTTAATCCTATGGCAGATGAGAGGGTTGATTACCCTACCCAAAAACCCGAAGCATTATTAGAACGAATTGTCGAAACATCTTCCAATGAGGGGGAACTTGTTGCCGACTTTTTCTGTGGTTCTGGAACAACCATTGCGGTGGCTGAAAAACTAGGTCGCAAGTGGATTGCAACTGATCTTGGCAAATTCGCCATTCACACTACACGTAAGCGGATGATAGGGGTACAGCGCCAGCTAAAGAAAAATGGTAAAGACTACCGTGCCTTTGAGGTATTTAACTTGGGCAAATACGAGCGCCAGCATTATATTGGTGTCAATCCCAACCTGCGCGAAGAGGAAAAATATAAGCAGATAGAGGAGAAAGAAGCTGCTTTTCTTGACCTGATCTTGCGTGCGTACCAAGCGGAGAAGGTCAAGAACTTCACTGGTTTTCACGGCAAGAAGGCTGGACGACTGGTTGCCGTGGGACCGGTAAACTTGCCTGTTACACGTTTGTATGTGGAGGAAATCATTCTTGAATGTCGCAAAAAGCACATAACCAGAGTGGATATTCTAGGCTTCGAATTCGAGATGGGATTATTTCCCAATGTTCTTGACGAGGCACGAGACAAAGGTATTGATATTGCGCCCAAATATATCCCCGCCGAAGTGTTTGATAAGCGCGCCGTCGAGAAAAACCAAGTGGTGTTCCACGATGTCGCCTACATTGAAGTTAAACCCCATGTAAAAGAGAATTCCATATCTATAGAACTGATCGATTTTTCGGTCTTCTATTCGCAGGATTCCATCGCCCATGCCGAGGCGACACTTAATAAGAAAGGTAGCAAGATTGTCGTAGAAAAGGGCCAGATCGTGAAGGTTAACCGTAACAAGGACGGCATTATTAGCCGTGAGCGACTGACCAAGCACTGGACCGATTGGGTTGACTACTGGTCCGTGGATTTTGACTTTGAGAGTAAGCGTGAGATCATCCGCATGCAGAATGCCGAGACCGGAGAGTTTGAGGAGCAGTGGACCGGCGATTATGTATTTGAAAATGAGTGGCAAAGCTTTCGCACGAAAAAGGACCGCTCGCTTGAACTTACCAGTGCAGTTTACGAGTGTGTCTCTGGGAGACGCAAGATTGCAGTGAAGGTGGTGGACATCTTTGGCAACGATACTATGACCATTATCGAAGTAAACATAGGGGGAGGGAAGAGATAATGGCTTTGCATCCAGACTTTCTTAACTCTCCTCACGCCATTCTCGACCCTGAAACCCGCTGGTTTCCGGCAGACGAGACGCTTCGCGATACCAGCATGGACAAACTGATACCACCGCTTGTGGCGCAATTACGCCGTAATGTGAAAGAGTTTCGGGGTGGCGGCTATCCCGGAGCTTCGTATACAAGCAGAAGTCTTTTAAACTGGTGGTTCAACGAACCCCACTTATTGCTTCAGGCTGATGGTACGACGGTGGAATTTCAATATTACTTTGCCCAGCGGGAGGCCATGGAAACTATTATCTATTTATATGACGTGGTATGTGCAAAAGATAAATTTGATCTGATGCGCTTTGATTCTACCGGTGCGATTTCCGCTCAAATGTTTGATGAGACTTGGCGGCGCTATGTAATTAAAATGGCCACAGGCAGCGGTAAGACCAAGGTTATGAGTCTTGCGCTTGCCTGGAGTTTTTTTCACAAGCTTTATGAACCGGATTCCGATTTGGCACGTAACTTTTTGGTGATTGCACCCAATATCATTGTGCTTGACCGCGTTTATCATGATTTTCAGGGTTTGCGTATTTTCTTTGAAGACCCGGTATTGCCGGATAACGGCTTTGATGGGCGCAATTGGCGAGATGATTTTCAACTAACTTTGCACAAGCAGGATGAAGTGAATGCAATCCGGCCCACTGGCAACATATTCCTGACCAATATTCACCGCGTCTATACTGGTGAAGATATTCCTCCTTCCCCTGATGATGACAACTCTATGGATTATTTTCTGGGCAAACGGCCCACGGGTTCCACAACGGATTCCAAGGTAGATCTTGGCATGATCGTGCGAGACATTGACGAACTGATGATTATAAACGATGAAGCACATCATATTCATGATGCCAAACTAGCTTGGTTTCAGTCAATTCAGGACATTCACAACCGCCTTCTGCAAAAGGGTGGTGCCTTGAGTTTACAACTGGATGTGACGGCAACACCTAAGCACAGCAACGGCGCAATCTTCGTGCAGACGGTCTCCGATTACCCACTGGTTGAGGCGATTTCCCAGAACGTGGTGAAACACCCCGTGTTGCCCGATGCCGCAAGCCGCGCGAAACTCGTGGAGCAGCAAAGCGCCAAGTACACGGAAAGATATGAAGACTACATTCATTTAGGTGTAGTTGAGTGGCGCAAGGCTTATGAGGAGCACCTGAAGGTCGGCAAGAAAGCTATCTTGTTTGTAATGACCGACGATACAAAAAACTGCGACGATGTTGCCGAGCATTTGGAAAACCGCTATCTGGAACTCAAAGATGCTGTACTGGTGATTCACACTAAGAATAATGGAGAAATTTCCGAAGCAAATACTGGAAAAGCAAAAGAAGAACTAGAGAAGTTGCGTAAGCAGGCAAACGAGATTGACGACCCAGAAAACCCGTACAAGGCGATCGTATCGGTTCTGGTGCTAAAAGAAGGCTGGGATGTGCGTAATGTCACCACAATAGTTGGCCTGCGAGCTTATACGGCTAAGAGTAATATTTTGCCTGAGCAGACCTTAGGTCGTGGTTTGCGCAAGATGTATCAAAGTGCGGTTGAGGAGTATGTTAGCGTCGTGGGCACAGATGCCTTCATGGATTTTGTTGAATCAATTCAAGCCGAAGGTGTTGAATTGGAACGCCGGACCATGGGTGAAGGAATCGAAGTAAAAACGCCACTCGTAATTGAAGTAGATAATAACAACAGTACAAAAGATATTGAAATGCTAGATATTGAAATTCCAGTGCTGACACCACGTGTCTATCGGGAATACAAGAACCTTACGGCCTTAAGTGCTGAGGAAATGGACTTTGAGCCAGTGAAATACCAGAAATTCAGTGACGAAGAGCAACGCGAAATTGTGTTCAAAGATATCACCACGGGCGAAGTGAGGCATACCACTACATTGGATAAAGCAGGTGTGGCGGATTATCGAAGCGTAATTGCGTACTTTGCACGAACCGTTATGAAGGAACTGAGGCTTGTAGGCGGCTATGAAGTGTTATACGGGAAGATCAAGGAATTTATTCAAGACGCACTTTTCAATCACTCCGTTGATCTAGGATCGCCGAATACCTTGCGCAACCTTTCGGAACTGTCTGCAACTAAAACCGTGATCGAAACATTTAAAAAAACCATCAACACGCTTACCGTTCAGGACACAGGTACTTCAGAAATTCGTGATACAATCAAGCTGCGACGAACCCGTCCTTTTGTTGTGAAAGATCAACAATACCTGATGCCTAAAAAGAGCGTGTTCAATCGAATCATTGGAGATAGCTATTTTGAGCTTGAATTTGCAAATTTCCTTGAAAATTGTAGCGATGTGATATCATACGCAAAGAATTATCTTTCTGTGCATTTCAAGCTGGATTATGTAAATGCGGACGGTAACATATCCAACTACTACCCTGATTTTTTGGCCAAGTTGTATAATGGTCGAATAGTTGTAGTAGAAACCAAAGGAGTAGCAGACTTGGGTGTCCCCCTGAAAATGCGGCGATTGGGTTTGTGGTGCAAGGACATAAATTCTATACAGACCTATGTAAACTATGATTTTGTGTATGTGGATCAGGAAAATTTTGAGAGGTATAAACCGAAGTCGTTTAAGGATCTGTTGAGGGGTTTCCGCAAGTATAAGAGACGACCTAATAACTAGTGCCAGAAAAAGCATCACCACTTGAGCTCCCTAGATGTGGCTGCAAGTGGCGCAAAGAAATTTTAAATGTAAATTTAATAACAACATTTAGTCTGTAACAATCGGTTTTGGAGATCTATAAATGAATGGTTCATCAGACAACCCTAGCTTCGAGTTAAAAAACCTAGGTATTATCCGCAATGGCGAATTCACACAGAAACCTCTAACAGTTTTTTGTGGCCCCAATAACAGCGGTAAAACTTGGGCTATGTACTCTCTGTACTATTTTTACAATTTGTTATCTAAGATAGCGAAGATCGAAAGACATGGTAAGAACAAAAATGCAGAAACAATCAGTCTTGAAAGATTCAACAAGCATATGTCAGCTAATCTTCCCGACTTATTCAACACCTCTTCAGAAGATATGCGTAATGCTACATTTCGGTTTAAAGCAGGAAAAAGCAATTGGCAACAAATTACCGAAAGAGCAAAAAGAAACCCAACACATGTTTTCCTAATGCCAGCCGAGCGAAACGGTTTGCATCTATTCTTTCGCGAACTTAGCACTAGACGTACTGCCCTGCTACATCACGTTTCCAAAGAAAAAATCAATATCGGAGAATTGTTACGTGATGTTATTCATTCGCGTTATGCTCTCCCAATAGCCAATTATATCAACTGGTTAAACGACTTGCCCGAAAGGCAGAAAGCAAAACCGGGGGGATTTCATAACCATGCTGAACAGCTAAAAAAGAAACTGGTCAAGGGAAACTACAAAGTGGATGCCCGCAGTGGGGCAATTTGGTTTAAACCCTATCAACCTAGGCGCGACGGAATAAAAACGGATTTAATGGGCCTGCATATAACTTCCGGCATGGTTAAAAGCCTTTTCGGACTTTGGTTTTATTTAGAAAATCAGGCAACACATGACAGCATTCTAATGATTGATGAGCCGGAGTTAAATATCCATCCAGCAAGTCAGCGTGATATAGCTCGACTTCTCGCAAGGCTTGTAAACGCCGGACTCAAAATAGTCGTCAGCACGCATAGCGACTACATAGTGCGTGAATTCAATTCACTAATTATGCTCAGCCGTAACCGCAATAAAACATTGCTAAAAAAATATAACTACGACCGGAATGAAATTCTCAAGCCCGAACAAGTAAGTGCTTACCTTTACGATGATCAGACTATCACGCCTTTTGAGATAACGCCGGAAGATGGTATTTATGCAACAACCTTTGACAAGGTTATTCGCAACTTAAACATGGTTAATGATGATATTTATTATACTCTACAGGAACAATACAATGTCCAAAAAGATGGTTGAAACGATAAAAAAAACTATTTCTGAATGTTATTATTTACAAAGAGAAGATCGCAACTGGTTTCTTGAGAATAACGTAAGACTACGCGTTCCCAACAAAAATTCTCTGGGCTTCTCTCTTGATAACAAACAAAAACCGCCATTTGCCTTTTTCAATGATAAACCACCTCTTCATGTAGCGAAAATGTGTGATGCTATCTTAGCTTTGTCTTCTCGGGAAAAATTCTATCTGTTTATCATTGAGCAGAAAACATCAAATCTCGATCAATATGAAAAGCAGTTAGCTAACGGCAAGTATTTCTGCGACTGGCTGTTCTCCCTATATAAGGAGCATGGTCATTACCTCGCCGACCCCGTTTATATAAGACTGCTAATTTGGCAACCTCGCCCATTGCCTAGGAAAGGAACAACTTCACACCATTCTAAAGATAAACCCAAAAAATATTCTCAGTCTGATTATTTTCTTGAAGAAAGAAATAATCAGGACATCTATCTCCAAGAAATTATTAAACGATGCAAGTAAAAATTGCTAAAATGCCTAGATTTCCAATCAGAAAAGAGCTTTTCTCAGAAAATAACGGGATGCTTATTCCAATTAATTCAGACGCCAATTCCGACGAAAGTGAACACTTCATTTTTATAGCTGATTGTGTTTTTTGAAAATCGACGATTAAAACAATCCCCGCAGAAGTCCTCCATCAACTTGGATGGTAGTTCCAGTTATGTAGCTTGCTTTTTCTGAAGCAAGGAAGCAGGCTAGGGCGGCCAATTCTTCAGGAGTTCCTATTCTTCGAAGAGGAATGTCGTTCTCCATCTCTTCTATGGCTTTTTCGTATTCAATGCCCGACTGCGCAGCTCTTTTTTCCGCAAGTGCCTTTATTCTGTCCGTGTAAATTCTTCCGGGGCAAATGTTATTTACCAAGATATTGTCTTTTGCCAGTTCATTCGAAAGAGTCTTTGAGAAACCTACAAGCCCGGCACGGGAAGTGTTTGAAAGTATCAGTCCATCTATCGGCTGTTTAACGGCTATTGAGGTTATGTTCACTATTCTTCCCCAGTTCTGTTTCTTCATCAGAGGAACTGTTTTTTTTGCCAGGTAAATACCGCTTAGAAGGTTAAGCTCCAGGGCGCTTTGCCACTCGGGTGATTCGAAATCTTCAAAAAAGCCGAAAGGGGGGCCTCCGGCGTTGCTTATTAGAATGTCAATTCCACCGAACATCCGCACCGTAGCTTCTATTACTTGATCAATTTGTTCTTTGCTCGTCACGTCGGCCGCGGAGGCTAGAACATTCACCCTGAAACGGGCTCTTATTTCTGAAGCAGCGCGTTCTATTTCGTCTTTTGAACGCGAAAATATGGAGAGATTTACGCCTTCGTCCGCAAGACCGAAGGCTATTGCCTTTCCGATTCCCTTGCTGGATGCCGCAACCAAGGCGGCTTTTCCCTTTATGCCGAGGTCCATAAGTTATTTTTTCTTTTGCTTTGCTTTTTTCGTATCGGACTTTATTGAGTCATATACTTGGCTTGAGCCTGAGACAGCGGCTTGTTCCGTTGGAAGAACAGGACTCTCGGAAGAAGTGGCAGGGGCGGGAGCCTCTTCTCCGGTATCGTGATCTTTTAGTTGCTTGGGTTCGGATACCTTTTTTTTCCCGTAATCGGTTTCATACCACCCCGAGCCTTTCAGGTGAAAAGCGGAAAGAGAAATGAGTCTTTTGAGTTTTCCTCCACATTCCTCGCATTTTCTTGCAGGTTTCTCATCAAAGCCTTGCAGTATCTCAAAGACTCCTTCACACTTTTGGCATTGATATTCGTAAATAGGCATGACTTATACAATATCTCCCATATTTCTGGAAAATCATCCGGACATATAAGAAAAAATCAAGAACACTGGTGAAATAGGGTGCTTATCAGCTGATTCCCCCAAATTTGTTCATGGATTTATATAAGTTTACATAATATACATTATCGGACATTGAATATTTTTGTCGATGGGCTCGAAATAGTAGATTATTTAGGATGTATTTAGCAGTAATCAAAGGCAGTTAGGATAAAAACCTATAAGTTTTCCTAGATAATTACGACTATTGCCCTTCCTGGACCATGGACTCCCAGTGTTAGGTTAAGTTCTATGTCGGCCGTCCTGCTTGGTCCAGTTATGAAAGAAATACACGAACACAGTTTATCATAATTTTCATAAGAGTTCCCCAGTTTTGCAAACAGAGCATGGATATTCGCAACTATGTTTTCCTTTTCAAGTATCGCGATATGCACTGGCGGTAGAAGCGAGGTAAGTCTCGGCTGCTCTGAACCGGACAGCAATACCAGTGTTCCAGTGTCGGCAATAGCGAAATCGGCTCCGGTTATTCCTATATCCGCACTTGCAAGGTCGGTTTCGGAGGTAAGTTCAAGCGATTTCAGGGATTCCATGTTCCAGAAAGAGACCGAGTGGGCATCAAGTTCTAGGATAAGTTTATTTATTTTCTCAATCAGGTTTTCTTTTTTTCCGAGAAGATGGGCCTCACCGGATACCATCTCAAAATTCACTATAAAATCGTTCAGCAACTTACTTTGATTAGTAGATAATTGAGGATTTGCGAAGGTTCTTTCAGTAGTATTTTTACTCATTTTTTTATTTTAGTAGTCCGTTTTTGGCATGATATTTCTCTTTCCATCTTGTTCTGAAGGGTTTTCTCGAGAAAGCGGGGAAGTTTTTTTCTCTAGTCCACTTTGA
>JAAXHO010000283.1 GCA_012270795.1 Candidatus Poribacteria bacterium | reverse complement strand
CTTGATGAGATGATAAAAAAATTTACTGTCGTTCCTTCTGAAATAGTTGGCATAGAGAGAGGGACGCTTTCCCCGGGTTCAATCGCTGATCTTGTGGTGTTCGACCCTGAGAAGAGTCGCACCGTAAACCCTGAAGAATTTTTCTCAAAAGGGAGAAACACTCCGTTTTCTGGGTGGGAACTCAAAGGGGTGGTAGGTAATACGATAGTTTCGGGAAAGGTCGTTTTCAGCGCCGATTGAGTTATGTGTGTCTGAATCTTTTGAAAAATTCTGAAGAACATAGTACGGATAATCAGAAATAGGTTGCCACGCTATATAATTGTCTGCTATTATCAAGACTGATTATCCTCTTCCGCAATATGAAAGATGTACATAAGTCTTAGGTGATTTTCTGTAGAAGTCCTTTTACTAGACAGGTTCATGTTAGCATATCAAAATACCGATTGTTCGACAGATTAGAGTAAGTCTTGAAGCCCATAGCCCATGAATAGGGTTTATTTAGCAACCAGTAATTTTAGCAATGGAACACTTGAGGAAGTGACCGGAGAGGAGGTTCCTCCAGTGATGTTTGATCAGTAAGCAGCTTATTCTTCTTTTGGTAGAAAATGGGGTTGGAGTTGAGTGCAGGTTGTAGAACCTGATTAGCCATTAAAATATAAAAAGTTCCGGTATAAGGAATACACCTAGCAGGGCGAAGAACTGTCCAAAAAATTATGTCCACTTCTAACAATTTGACGAGCAGTCTTCGTGAAAGTCTCAGCAAGATCAAAGACGAAGATACATATTCTCTGGTTCAAGAAGCTATCAAGTGCTACGAGCATAATCTTTATCGTGCATCAATTGTCATGTCTTGGATGGCTGCCGTTTACATATTATACAAGCATGTTTGCAATAGACATTTGCGCACTTTGAAACACTACTTCTTAATGTGTTCAATAAATCTCAATTTATGATCGCTAATCAGAGTCAGAAAGTAATTACAATAGAATTAATTCAAAAAAAGGTAAGTGTTTTTTTCAATCTGACTGTACAACAACTAAAATCCAAGCGGAAACAGAAAAAGATTTCGGAACCAAGACAAATAGCTATGTTTCTCTCCAGAAAATACACCGGTCATTCCTTTCCTGAAATCGGACAAAAGTTCGGTGGAAAGAATCACTCCACCGTGGTTCATGTAGTAAAGAGCATAGAAAAGAAGATTGAGCAGGATCGAAACGTGTCTGATATAGTGTCTAGGATCTCTCCTCAGGTTGAAGAAAGAGAAGAATAATATGGGACGGGGAAAAACAAAATCTAAGCGTGCTACCAATAGCAAAAAACAAGTCGATCGTTATAAGCCGAGTGAAAATATCGTCAACAGTATTTATGAGGGAGATTGTCTTGAAGTAATGGCGGGGTTGCCTAACGCTTCAATAGACATGATTTTATGTGATTTGCCTTATGGCACAACTCAAAACAAATGGGATTGTTCCATAAATCTTCAAGATTTATGGACACAGTACAGAAGGGTCATAAAATCTAACGGCGCCATAGTTCTTACTTCCCAAGGGCTTTTTACAGCAAAACTTATCCTATCAAATGAAAAATGGTTTAAGTACAAAATAGTCTGGGAGAAATCAAAACCTACTAATTTCCTTAATGCGAAAAAACAACCTTTGCGGAAACACGAAGATATCTGTGTTTTTTACAAAGAACAGCCTACCTACAACCTCCAGATGAGATTGGGCTCCCCATATGATAAAGGCGTTAGAAAAGATCAACTTTCTGGAAGTTATGGAGATTTTGAGCCTAGGCATGTAAAAAGTGGGAAAGGAGAAAGATATCCAGTTGATATCATATATTATAAGACTGCGGAAAGTGAACCCGAAAGAACCGTCTGGCATCCGACACAGAAACCTGTGGGTCTTGGACGATACTTGATAAGAACTTTCACGAGACCTGGAGATATCGTCCTTGATAATGCCTGCGGAAGCGGAAGTTTTCTTTTAGCGGCTCATCTGGAAGATAGACGCTACTGTGGCATTGAAAAAAATGAGGAAGTACATCTCTTTAAAAAGAAGAGAGTTGACTACATTACTGTCATTAAAGAACGTCTAGAGGATCACGGTTCGTCTCCGAGAATTGTACGAAAAAATGAGCATGCGTCTGCAGTACAACGAAAGAGCATGGGCAGCTGAGCTCATCAGCCATATAAACTCATATTGTTTCCGAAAAAGTAGGCCGATAGTGAGGGCTGGAGGAGAATATTCTCTCTCGGCGCATGAAAACCGGACTTTGTTCCCGGACGTTATCCTTTTTGGAGACGATCAGGGTGTTCGTGTGAGACATGGATGGGAACTTAAATTTCCAGATACAAAAATTACTGACGATGAGTTCTACAATAACGCAAAAGCGAAAGCTCAAAGATTACGGGTAAACAGCTTTTCACTGTGGAATGTGAACGAGGCAAGACTTTATGCTTCTTGTGAACCGGCAAACGGTAAATTTGAACTTTTAAAGAGCTGGGAACCGATAGGAGTTCATAGTCGAAACGAAGTAAAACAAGCGGAAAAGAAATGGAAAAGACTACTTACCCAAATAATTGATGATTTAAATGACTTTTTCGATTCTGGAACACTTCATTCATCCACTGTAGAGAGGATTTTCGATGAGAATTTTCTGGCGAGAGTGATAGATGAATACACGGCCACGGTAGCGAGATATATTGAACGTAAAGCAAACGAAAGGGCTGTATACGATGCGAAAGTCAGGCTTTGGTGGAATGCCAATGCATCCGAGTATGGGAAGGGGCCCAAAGAGGAAGTAAACTACAATATTCTCGCGAGGATTTGCCTTACGAACTGGATCAACCGTTTTCTTTTTAGTCATTGCTTGAAAAGATTTCACTCTGCCGCAAAGGATGTAGAATCAATTACTCACTCAACATCTATTGAGAAAGCTGGGGAAATATTCCTCGGTATTACGAAAAATTGTGATTTTCTGCAAGTTTTCGAACCTGGGATTATGTCGGAGCACATAGGATCCGAGGCTTGGTACGCATTGTGTCAAGTCAATGCTTTTTTGATAAGCCTTAGGCTTGAGAGTGTACCTCAGGATGCATTGCAGAAAATAGTTGATTCCACACTTGTAACGTCAGGAAGAAAAATTGCCGGACAATATACAACCCCTATGCCTTTAGCTAGGTTACTTGTGGATTTGTCAATGGAAAGCAGAGTCGGTTCCATTTTAGACCCCTGTTGCGGTACCGGAACTATTGCGAAAGCTGCTTATGAACTTAAGATTGGGAAAGATGTGTCAAGAAAGGACGCACTTCGGTCTGTATGGGCATCGGACAAGTTTCAATATCCGCTTCAACTTTGCACATTGGCTCTCACCGACCCGATGGCTATGGGAGAAATAGTACAGGTTTTTAGGCGAGATGTTTTTGAGCTTCAGGTCGATGAAGACTTGCGATTTACTAACCCTAACAACGGCACAGAGGTTACTAGAAAACTCAAGTCGGTTAACACTATTGCATCTAATTTGCCTTTCGTTCGTTCCGAGGATATTCAGAAAGCAAATCCGGATATGCCAGAATTGTTAAAACGTGATATTGCTCCAAAATCAGACCTGTTTGCTTATATTCTCATGCGTCTGAAGGACTTAGTGGAAGATCACGGAAACATAGGGGTAATAATCTCAAATTCGTGGCTTAGTTCGGATTGGGGAATTAAATTCAGGGCTATTCTTCAGGAACATTTTCACGTAAAAGCAATAGCTACCTCAGGATGTGGCAGATGGTTTGATGCTACGGATGTAGTTGCAAATATCGTAGTGCTAACCAAAAAACGTTCTTCAGATGATGATAGGACATTGTTTTTCTACACCAAAAAGGATATTGGGCAATGGAATAGTGATTACATAAGCAACATTTGCGCTAAAGCACTTCTTGTAGGCCAATCGGAAGAAACAGAGCATGCGAACTATTTCGTATACGCGAAAAAAGAGTTGGAAACAATCGGCAAATATTGCATTGGATGGTCTCCGTTTTTCTCCAATATCAAGTGGATCAATGATGTAAACCACACACTTGTAAAGGCTTCGTCACTTTTTGAAATAAACAGAGGTGAGCGCAGAGGATGGAACGCATTGTTTTACCCAAATGAGAGTAACCGCATAGAAGAAAAATATAAGCGTCCAGTACTAAGGTCTATAGCAGATGTCGAAAGCTATGTTGCAGAGGCGGGCTCGGTTGCATTTTGTTGTTCCGACAGCATTAATTATCTGGAAAAAAACGGATTTGAAGGTGCTCTTGAATGGATCAAAAAATTTGAGGGTGGATTCAATAAGGAAGGCAAACCCTTACCCGAGAGTTTGGCTCGCGCTAATCATCAATGGTATGAAATGAAACCTAACACACAGGCCGATATGGTTTTAGGAATGAACTTGGGAGACCGGATTTTTGTTGCAATTATGAAGAAAAGAGGTTTCGTAGACCAGCGTTTAATGCGTTTGACGAAGAAAGAAGAAGATCTAGATTTGCATCTTTGTCACGCATTGCTGAATTCACTGCTGGGACTTTACATGATTGAAGCTTCCGGTTTTGGAAGAGGACTTGGTGCGTTAGATTTGCAGCCCACGAAACTGAGAAAGGGATTATACATTCTAAACCCGGTTTTACTGTCCAAGAAAGACAAGACGAAGATAAAAAAATTGTTTCAACCTCTCAAGGAAAGAAAAGTCTTCTCATTGCCTGATGAATTGTCCAGTTCGGACAGACTCAAATTTGACAGGGCGGTATTGGAAGCTTTTGGACTTTCAGATTCCTACCAAAAAATAAAAAAATCGTTACTTGAGTTATACAACATAAGAAAATCGGTAGGGATAAGATCTTAAATTTTTCGCAGATAAAAAAAGGAATGCCGAAAACTTAAATTTACGAAAAGTTCCGAACACTATTCGGTGCTAGGCTAACCCCAATGGAAGATAAGCAATTTGAACTCAGAAAATCGAAGCTCAAAGAGCTGAGGGTAATGGGCATTGACCCCTACGCAAACGGTTTTGCCCCGGAGCATACAGCTCGGGAATTGGTCTCTCTACACGCCTCAAAGTCTCCCGAAGAGCTTGAGGAAATAGAGGAGATATTCAGCTTGGCCGGCAGGATTATTTCGAAAAGGGATTTCGGAAAAAGCGCTTTTTTTCATCTATCTGACCGCACCGGAAAAATTCAGGGATTCCTGCAGAAAAATTCCGTTGACGAAAAAACTTTTACGCTGTTTCGCAAATTCCTTGACGTAGGAGATTTTGCCGGCGTCCGCGGAGAACTTTTCAAAACCAGAACCGGAGAGCTTACTGTAAGGGTCCGGGAACTTTTTTTCCTCACAAAGGCCCTGAAACCGCTTCCCGAGAAATGGCACGGTCTTCAGGATGTGGAGACAAGATACCGCCAGCGTTACTTGGATCTCATTGCCAACCGGAGAACCAGAGAAATTTTTCAAACAAGATCAAAGGTGATAAATCTCATCAGAAGGTTTCTTGACGAGAGAGATTTTCTGGAGGTGGAAACCCCGGTTCTCCACCCGATTCCCGGCGGCGCGGCCGCAAAACCTTTCGTTACTCATCACAACGCTCTTGGTATGGACCTCTACCTCAGGATAGCTCCCGAGCTTTATCTTAAAAGACTTGTCGTCGGAGGACTCGAGAGAGTTTATGAACTTGGAAGAACGTTCAGAAACGAGGGGGTTTCCACGAAGCACAACCCCGAATTCACCATGAT
>JAAXHO010000078.1 GCA_012270795.1 Candidatus Poribacteria bacterium | reverse complement strand
CGTCATAGTCATGTGAATGGATTGCTTTGTTGGCTAAATAGAATGTTTGCATCACTGTTTTCTCTTTTTGAGTGTTCACATTATACTTCATCTTTTATTTTCTCAATGGTTATACCATTTCTAATTGATAATATCGCATTAGTTGGAGAGATCTGGTAGGAGCGACCTCCAAATTAACGGTATGAATGCCTTTTGGCATTCCCCGGGTCGCTCCTACAGAAGATAGGGAAAATTCGGGGTTGAAAACCCCTCCTACAAAAGCGAAATTCGACAATTGAATGCCTCTGGCTAAAGTTGCAGGGTTATTCAGTTTTAGGTGTTTTGGCAGATATTTATAACATTCGTGAATTAGATGCGTAGGTCGGGTAGAGCGAAGCGAAACCCGACATGACAACCAAAAACACAACGTGTCGGGTTTCGCTAACGCTCTACCCGACCTACGATATAAACTTTAAGTAACACATATCAACTGATAATTCTTAAAACTGAATAACCCTGCTAAAGTTTTGGTTTACTTGACATAATATTTTTAATGCAATAAAATCATGGAAGAATTTCAAAATGTTTACGATTCAAAAGAGGAGAAAGAATGATGAAAAACGTGCTGATTTCAACTTTGATAACAATTATCGTGATATTCGCTTTTGCCACCACAGCACCTGCGCAGGAAGATCCGCAACTTGATGAGTTTCCCAGTAATGTGAAAGTTCATACAGGTAATGGTTCGTTAAGGATTCGGGACATAGATTATTCTCCAGATGGTAAACACCTCGTAGTAGCGTGTTCCAACAATGGGGTTTTACTGTACAAGACGCAGATAGTAGAGAAACCAGTTTTGCTCAAAGACCATCCGGAGAGCGCATGGAGCGTTTCGTTTAGTCCAGACGGAACAATGCTTGCAAGTGCAGGTAGATTTAACACTATTACGTTATTCAATAAAGACATAAAGAGGCAAATTCCAACATACAAAGACATTCTCAAATCAGGAATTAGGAGCTTAGAATTTAGTCCCGATAGCGAAATCATTGCAACAAGCAATTTTGACCGTACTATCAGTCTATTGGATGTGCAAACAGGAAAAGCCCTGCACACACTCAACATACATCGTGAGTTGATCAGGCCTTTGTTGAAGTTTAGTCCTGATGGGAAAACAATCGTAACTGGAACTTTGAATGATACCATTCAATTGTGGGATGTGACCACGGGAAAACATATCCGAACGCATGAAAATAATAGAATACTTATCAAGTGTGTTGCATTCAGTCCGAACAGTAAGACTATTGCTTTACCAACTTACGACAAACGAAACCAAACTATCAGCTTTAGGAATGTAGACAACTGGCAGGCAACGCATTCGGTTATTGATAAACATGATATTCTCAGAAAGATGGGGTTTGTCAATAGTATGGCGTTCAGTCCTGATGGGAAAACAATCGTAACTGGTTGTGCATTTGCAATCCTTCAGTGGAATGTGGATACGGGTGAACATATCCGAATGCTCACAGGACCACTTAAAAGATATTCAGGTCCCGGTCCCTTTGTATTGTATAGTCCGGATGGGACGACAATTGTAACTGCTGGTATGGGTGAAATCCATCTGTGGGATGGGAAAACTGGTGCTCATATTAGGCAACTATTAACAGATTTATGATATTGTCTTGCATCATCGTTCATTCTCGCAGGGGTGTATGGTCAAAGTTGAATAACTTATACCATTTCTAATTGATAATGTCTCATTAGTTTTGGAGAACTGGTAGGAGCGACCTTGGGTCGTGACCCAATGTCGCTCCTACAGAAGATGTGTGTAATTATTTCAATAATTCACCATAAATAATCCTGCTAAAGTATTGACTATGGTTATCATGTCCAAATCAACGTCAAATGCGCGTTTGGCATTTGTCGGGTTTCGTTCCTCTACCCGACCTACAGAAGATATGATGTCTGTATTGCGAAATTGAGGTGCTAATGGAACTGCATTGCCCATCAATATGTTTTCAAATGAAAACATATTTCGTTTTTTTGAAAACATCTGCTTTTTTGTGATAAACCCAGTCGTAGCAAGGGTTTGCAGGTGATTTTTTCGTATATTTTTGAAAAATAAAAAAATAATTTTCGGAAAGTGTAACATTTTGTTTTTTTTCAAGTTTTGTTTAGATTTGGTTAATTATTTATGTGTATTATTGTAAAATTTTGGTTGTTAGATTGTATGTAATAGTAATTATAACATGTAAAATTCTGTTTGTCAAGTCTTTTTCAATTTTTTTTTAGAAAATTATTCTTTTGGTGCGATTAATATATGTATCTCATTAATTGGTTTTCCATCTGGATCGGTAAAACGCAGATAAAATCCACATTTTTTATCCTCATTGCAAAGCTTGACCAGAAGAGTGTTTATATTTGAATTTAGTGTAACTGGAATAATGGAATTGTCAATGTGTGCTGGTTGGTTTTCTGTCTGTTCGTATAACAGTTCGCCATTTAGCCAAATTTTTGTTTTGCTGTCACTACCAAATCTGATTTGTGCTTGTCGTTTTTCGTCGGAATGAAGGGAAGTCCATGCATAAGAGACAGTGTGATTGATATCTGAACTGAGATCAATAAACCCGTTGAGCGTATCATCGGTGAGTTTTTTCCAACCAATTTGTTTGTCAATTCCATCATATAATTTTTTAAACTCAATCCAATTTGATTCTTCGGAAATGTATTCTGTGTTGTATCCGTTTCCTGTTGTGTTATCAAATGGACCGAGAACAAACCATGCGTCTTCTTGGAGGATGCCTGTATTTTGCAATTTTTCCAATGCTTTATTAGGTTTGTTGTTTTTGCTGTAGAATTCAACTAATTTGAGTTGGACTTTAACTCTGAAGGTTTCTGCATGAGAATTAGAATATTCAGCGGGTAACATTTTTGTCAGATTTTGCAGTTTTTGGAGGTATAGTTCTTCATCGTTGACTTTTTCACTAATATCAGTGATATATCTCCAGAAAAAGCGCAAAGTACGATCATTACTTATCTGACTCAAAGCGTATTTATAATGTTTAATTGCCTCATCATATAAACCGTTGACAGCGCATGCCTGCCCGAGCGTTGTTGGATAGTCGTAACCTGAATGTGCCTCTTTGTAAAATGCGATTTTTGCTAATTTTAGTGCTTCATCTGGGAAAAGTTCTTTGTCAAGGAGATCATCTACAAATTGTAGATGTCGCCAGGTCTGTTGAATGTTGAGTGCTTTTTTTCGTATCTGAAACCATTTGCTGTATGCGGCATTTGCTTTTGCATGGTTACCTGCGTTCTTGTATTGGTCACCTAAGAGTTCGTATAGGACAGGACTATTTTGCATAATAGGTTCGATTTCTTCAAGGAAAGGAATGATTTCATTTTCTTGTGCTTGTTTAGTGTAGTGTATGGAAACTTTCTGAATAATTAAGTCGCGATCAATTTGTCTGAGTGGTGCGTCTAATGCCTGCCGATAGGTATTGATGACTTGTGGATACTTCATTGCTCTCATATAAGTTGTTGCTAATAGGTCGTATAGTTGGTATGATTTAGGATTGAGTTGGATTGCAGTTTCATAAGCATTGATTGACTTTTTCAGTTGTTCGGATCTCAAGCTTACGAATTCAGGACGTGTGTATTGTTTAGTATTGGCATTTCCAATGAGTTTACCATCATTTTTGTTAGGGGAAGTATCAGTGATTCTGCCCTTTGTTGCTTCATCAAAGTTCCAGTAACCGACCAAACCTGGTTCATCTCCGTTGAGTTTTTTGTTCATGTCTGCATGGATTTCCGCTTCTGTACGTGCAATGTTCCAGATTCGGACTTCATCAATTAGTCCGACAAAAGGGGATTGTGCTGGTTGCTCTTCTTCATGGGACGAACCGATGCGGAGCGATAGTCGACTTCTATATAAGAATTCTTTACGTCTAAAATCTCTTTGTCCAATTTTATAGCCGTCTATGAAGAGTTGCATTGAATTGTTTTTTGCGTCAATGACAGCAGCGATATGATGCCATCTGTTGAGTTGGATAACATTTGGTGGTGCGTAGAGTGATGCCTCACCTGCTCCATCTGGTGATGCTGCCAATTGAATTTGTCCACCTTTTTTTAGGTATAGAATATAGCTGCGATTTTTGATGTCTGGAATGCGTTTATCGCCTTTGAAGATAATCGGTGCATATCTGTTAGGGTATGCGGTGGGTTTGATCCATGCGGAAACTGTCACCTTTTCTGTAATTTGGTTTAATGTGATGCTATCGTCAATCTCAACATAACTTCCGTTCCCTGTTAGATTTAATGCGATGTCATTGATTTCTTTTCCTGTATTGTTTCTTTTCGGAGGAAGATTTTGATAGAGTTCTCCCAGTTTTTTGTACCATTGTGGTTTATCTGGTTCAAGACTGGTGAGTCTTTCATACAGTTTGACTGCTTCTGCAAGATTTTCTGTGGCTTCGTAACTTTCGGCAAGTTGTGAGATAAGTTTGGGATCATTAGGATTTTCTTCAACCGTTTTTAATTGTTCTGGTATCCATTTTTCATATAATTTTGCTTCTTTTGCGATTTTGTCAATTTCAGCATGTGCGCTTCTTGTTAAGTGGTTTTCCTCATCAAATTTGATCAACTTCTGATATGTTTGGAAGGCTTCTTCATATCGTTTTGTCTTTTGGTAGCTTTTTGCAAGAATCATATAAAGATACTTCAGATCCCATTTGTTGTCCTTGTTCTCAACGATATTGACAGCATCTTCAGCGAGTTTGATTGCGGATTCCTGCATATCGTTTTTAAGACATAAGGTTGCGAGTGCGCCTTGGAATGAAGTGTCTCGTTTGAAATTGCTGGTTGATATAACAGTTTTAGTTTTTTCCATCAATTCATTTACTTTTTTAAGTTGGTTAGTTTTCTTGTAGGCAATAGCAGCGAGAATTAGGCTTCGTATATTATTCGGTTCAGCTTTGCTTAGTTTGAGATATGTTTCAGCGGCGTTTTGGTAGTCATTAGTTTTCCAATATGCTTCAGCAAGCAATTCAATATTGTTGGGGCTGTTTTTACCCTTTTGTAGTTCAGTTTGAATAAGTGTTATTAGTGTATTGAGTTCTCTTTGCTTATGAAATGCATTTACCAAAGCTTCACGTTCGTCGTCTCCTATAAAATTGACTGTAATACCCGATGAACCGTAGGATGATGAGATAGTTTTTAATCTGGGTTGTCCTGATACTTCAGTTTCATAGAATTCGAAAGCAAGATTATTTTTGTTGTTTTTGATGTATGTTTTTAGTAAATCTTCAATGACTCTACTTCGTTCATAGATATTATTTTTCATTTCGTTGAGAACTATCTTGTATGTTTCAGCTGCTTTTTCGTATTCACTTGAAGTTATATAGAGTTTTGCACGTTCTCTTAGCATTGGGGTTGTGATAGTTCCATCGGTTTCTGCCTTTTGTAACATTTGTTCCAATTTACCTTGATATCGGTATAGATTTATGAGTCGGATTCCAATTTTCTGTTTGTCATACGGATTATTTGTGTGTAAATCAGCTTCCATTAGTGCTTTTTCTGCTGCCTCTAAGTCTTCAGTCAGATAATACAGGTCGGTTAGGTTGAGATATATATCTTTGTTTGTATATCCTAATTCAATTGCTTTGATGTAGTTTGTTATTGCTTCAATGTATTTTTCATCGTCAGTATAGAGTTTTGCGAGGCGTGTGTAGTGTTTGCCGACTTCAGGTTGTGCTTGAATAAATGACTGGATGAGTTCAAGTGCTTTGTTAGTCTTACCTGAAGCAATAGTACTATCAAATAGTTTGTCTTGATATGTAGAATTTATGGGGTCGTTGTCAAGTAGTTCAGACCAGATTTGTGTTGCTTTTTCGTGGTAGTTTTTTCGTGTGTAAAGGTTTGCAAGTTGTTTTTGAGATTCTATGTCGTTGGGTGCAGCGTTTACAATTCGTTCATATATGTCTATTGCTTCGTCAATTTTGTTTTGCTTGATGTAATTTTGTGCCATTTTTATGAATTCTTGAACAGCTGGGTTATTTTTTTCGGTGTCTTGAGCATCAAGTGCTGCATTGAGAGATACGATAGCGATTGTAATTAGTAGGAATAAGTAGCGAAATAGTTTTTTGTAAGTCATTGAATTGTATTTCCTATAAAATTGTGGCAGTTTTTTCTTTCAGTTCTTTTATTTGGTCACGTAGTTTTGCTGCGAGTTCAAAATCAAGGTCTATGGCCGCTTTGTGCATTTGACGCGTTAGGTCGTCGATTATCGTTTCAATGTCTTCGATTGTGCTTGTTTCTTTGACCACTGGAATAGGTTCATCAGGTTCTTCGGTAAGGTATTCCTCTGTAGATTCTGAGATAAGTTGTTCAATTGCTTTTTGAATGGTTGCGGGGGTGATGTTATTTTCTTCATTGTACTGCAGCTGGATGTCGCGGCGGCGGGAGGTTTCTGCCATGGCATCTGCCATTGCTTCGGTGATGGTATCACCGTACAGTAGGACTTCTCCATCAACGTTCCGTGCTGCGCGGCCTGAAGTTTGGACAAGTGAAGTGACAGAACGTAAAAAGCCGGGACGGTCAGCGTCCAGGATGGCAACGAGAGAGACTTCAGGTAGGTCGAGTCCTTCCCGTAATAGGTTTATGCCGATGAGAACGTCAAATTCACCTTCGCGAAGTTGTCGGAGGATTCTTGCTCTATCAAAGACGTCAATTTCGGAATGCATATAGTTTGCTCGGATGCCTGCTTCTATAAAATACTCGCTTAGGTCTTCTGCCATTCGTTTTGTGAGTGTTGTTACCAAAACACGTTGCTTCTGTTTTACGCGTTCATTTATTTTACCGATAAGATGGTCAATTTGTCCGCGGACGGGATGTACGGAGATTTGTGGATCGATCAAACCTGTGGGTCGTATGATTTGTTCAACTATTTTCCCGCCTTCTTCCATTTCGTATTTTCCGGGTGTCGCTGAAACATAGATGGCTTGATCGATATATGCCTCTACCTCCTCAAATTTTAGGGGTCTGTTGTCTAATGCGGAGGGTAGACGGAATCCGTATTCGACGAGTGTTGTTTTTCTTGCGCGGTCACCTCTGTACATGCCTTTTAGTTGTGGTATAGTAACGTGTGATTCATCGATAAATATGAAAAAATCAGCAGGAAAATAGTTGAGCAGGCAATAAGGGGGTTCCCCTGGTTGCAAACCGGACAGATGTCGGGAATAGTTTTCAATGCCTGAGCAGTATCCGACTTCACGTAACATCTCTAAATCAAACCGTGTTCTTTGTTCAATGCGTTGTGCTTCAAGGAGTTTATTTTCTTTTTCAAAGGTTGCTATTCTGTCATGGAGTTCCAGTTCAATGTTTATGAGAGCTTCCTCAAAGATGTCGGCATCTGTCATGAAATGTTTTGCGGGATATATTTCCAGTGTATCCTGTTTGTTTAATATCTCACCTGTAATTGTATCTATTTCGCATATTCTATCCACTTCATCTCCGAAGAGTTCAATTCGGAAAGCACTTTCGCTATATGCTGGAAACACTTCTACTACGTCTCCACGAACGCGAAAAGTTCCTTGCCAAAAGTCAACATCGTTTCGGACGTACTGGATATCCACTAAAGCGCGTAGGAACTCATCTCTTTTAATGTATTTGCCGACTTCTAAATCAACCTTTTGCCCTTCAAATTCGCGGGGTGAACCGAGCCCGTATAAACAGGAAACACTTGCAACGATGATGACATCGCGTCTTGACATGAGAGATGCAGTTGATGCGAGTCGCATGCGTGTGATTTCTTCGTTAATTCGGACATCCTTTTCAATAAAAGTATCAGTAGATGGGATGTATGCCTCTGGTTGATAGTATTCGTAATCGCTGACGAAATAGTGTACGGCATTGTGTGGGAAAAAGGATTTGAATTCATTGTAGAGTTGTGCGGAGAGCGTTTTATTTGGTGAGATGACGAGTGTAGGTCGTTGGATATTCTGTATGACATTTGCCATTGTATAGGTTTTCCCTGAGCCTGTGACACCTAACAAAGTTTGTGCTCTGTCGCCTTTTAGGATTCCGTTTGTGAGTTTTTCAATTGCTTGTGGTTGGTCTCCTTGTGGATCGAAATCAGAGACTAATTCAAATGGATTTGACGGTATCTCTGGGTTTACATTTATCGGTGAAATTGATGGGCGCGGTTCAAAGTATTCTCTCATTTCTATTCCTATAGTTTTTTGGTACCATTTCCATATACTATTGTCTCATTGGACGATTGTTATCGTAGTCATTCTTTAGGACACAAACTGACAGTTTGTGTTACAAAAAAGAGACGTTATCAATTAGAAATGGTATAATAAAAAGAAACATTTTTAATGTTTATCACAAATTCTGGTTGGTGCTTGTCCTGAAATAAAGGGTTCGTTGCTAATGTTTTCTTCTGGGCAGTTATCTTTGTTTTTGAGTAGGCCTGTGGTGTTATCAATTTCCCAGAATTCAATACCTTCGGGTACAGTGAATTCTTTTTCTGGACCTCTTGATGCGTTAGCCATGAATTCTGCCCAGATTGGCAGTGCCGCCCATGCCCCTTGTTGGTTGTAGTTTTTTATATTACTTTTTTGTCTATCAAGTCCGACCCAGACACCAACAACCATATCAGCGGAATACCCAACGAACCATGCATCTACATTCTCGTTTGTTGTTCCTGTTTTGCCTCCAATTGGTCGTGTGATGTAGTATGGTTTTCGTAATGCTCGGTTTCCTGTTCCTTTTTTAATAACACTTTGTAGGAAGGAGGTGATTTGATATGCGACTTTTTCATCTATTACTCGCGTACGATCTTGTTGATAGTTATTGGAAGGATAGATCAGGTTACCGTCTGGATCGGTGATATATTCAATGTATCTTGGCTCAACTTTTATACCGCGATTTGCAAAAATGCCGTAAGCGGAGGTTAATTCCAGTACTGTCATACCGAATGAACCTAAAGTAAGTGCAGGTTTTTTGGGGTCCATTACAGTTGAAATCCCCATATCTTTTGCAAGTTCAACGATCCTAACTATACCTTCTCTATGTCCGTCTTCAGTGGTTTTGGTTTCCCATGCAGCCCTTGCTGTTGGGACGTTAATTGATTTCATGAGTATTTTTCTAACTGTGACGGGTCCATCGAATTTGCCTTTTATATAGTTATCAACTTCCCATATCTGCCCTGGTAAATGTTGAATTGCCCATGGTTTATCAATGATGATTGTTGCTGGTGTGACAATGGCAGGTTCTTCCATAAGTGCGGCGAAGACGATAGGTTTGAATGCTGAGCCTGGCTGTCGTTTTGAATTTCCGACAGCACGGTTTAAGAAGTTATGATAGCTCATTTTTTTGATATAGGGATTTTTGCCGTTGATACTGTATTCACGTCCACCAACCATTGCTTTTACATATCCGGTTTGAGGTTCAAAAGCGATTAGGGCAGCCTGTAAATAATTTTCTTGTGGGTGAATGCCTTTTGGATTTTTTTTGTTTGCATCATAATTTGGTAAGTGAGTCCCCCATTTTCCATCCATATAACGCAAATGATTTGCAACGGCATTCATTGCGATGGATTGCATGGACATGTCGATTGTAGTGTATACTTTCAAACCGTCGCTGTATAAACTATCTTTGAGTTCAGAGATTTTATTAAGTTCGATTTCAATGTGTTTTAAAAAGTGTCCAGCAGTATTCTGTTTTTTTCTTAATAAAGTTTTTGTGGGTATCTGTACGTTTATAGGTTGAATTCGGTTATTTTCATATTCTTGTTGGTTTATAAACCCTTGGTTATACATTGCGTTTAGGACGATATTTCGGCGTTTTTTTGCATTTTGGGGGTTTGTGATTGGGGAGTACATAGTTGTGCCTTTTGGTATTCCTGCTAGTAAAGCACATTCATGAAAATCGAGTTCTGCTACCTCTTTTTCAAAGAAAGCCAAAGCTGCTTTTTGTACACCGTAGAGTTGCTGTCCCCCAAATCTGCCGAAGTCTATAAAGTTTAGGTAAGCTTCAAGTATTTGTGATTTTGAAAGAGATTTTTCGATTCTGAAAGCGAGTAAGATTTCTCTTGTTTTTCGTGCGAGTGTCCGTTCATTTTTTTCTGATTGCAGGTAGAAATTGCGTGTGAGCTGCTGTGTGAGTGTGCTTGTAGCTCCTAATCTTTCTCCTCCCAAAAATGCGTCTTTAAACGCGCCTCCGAGTCGGATGATGTCAATACCGGTATGTTGGAAAAAACGTCTATCTTCAATAGCAATGAAAGCGTCAGTTAATTTTGCTGGCATTGAGTCCAGGGGTATTATTGTTCGTGTTGTATCATCAATCCCAGCTGCTTCTTGTATGAGTTCTGGTTCAAGGAAGAAGCTTTTAATTGAAACTTCCTCTGCGTTTAGAATAGTTTCGATTTTACTATTTTTTACTTTGAGATGAAGCCGTTTTGCTTCAGTTCCTGCGGTCATATTTGGATATTCAAATTCCCGTAGAAATATATCAATAGTTCCATTCTTTTTGCCATCTTCTCCATTGAGTTGGTAAGCGTATTGACCTTGATAGTTTACACTTTTTCCATCGTTTTTTAGTTCATAGTTCAAGCGATGTTTTTGGAGTTTATCGATTAAGAATGCGGCAGAATCTTTGCGTTGTACTTTACATATAGTTGAGTATACTTCGAGGTGTTGTCGCCAAGTTTGTGTATCGTTTTTGTATTCTAAGTTGTTCAAGTCGATTTCTGCGACATCTTCCCAACACCCGAGCATAAATCCGCCTGCAACGCCTATTCCAAAACAGATAACAAAGAAAACGAGTATAAATGCGATGAAGATAGTGCTAAGGATTACTTGCCATGAGTGATATAAAAACTTTTTCATATTATACCCCACTGTTTTCATTTTATTTATGGTGAATCATTGAAATAATTATACACCTCTTCTGTAGGA
>JAAXHO010000063.1 GCA_012270795.1 Candidatus Poribacteria bacterium | reverse complement strand
TTTAAAAGTAGAAAATTCTTATGAAAACTAAAAAAATACACAAAAAATTTGCAGTTATTCCACACACAAAAAAGAGTAAAACATAAAGCAACGAAAGCGAATAAAAAACAGACATACTAAAATACTCAGTAAAAATATTTGTTTTTGGAAAAACCCCCCTTTCAGACCTTACACAGACTGGATTAAAAGCCAATTTCCAAAACATACCACGGTATGTTATTTCATACCACGTGGTATGTTTTGGAGAATCTGAGCTAACGAAAATTGCATGCAAAATGATATTTACACTACGCAAAAAAACAATAGAATTTTATATTGAACAAGAACTTTACACACCCATCAGAAACATCATAGTGACAAAAACTTTACACACCCTCCAACAGACGGTAATGAGAGAAAATTTAATAGAAATGGTATTATACAAACAAGGTGCACAAAAATTACAGACAATTCAAAAAATACAAAAGCAGCTGACAAGTCCAAAACAGATACAAAAATATACTACAAAAAAACGATAAAAAAGCCATTTAGTTGTTTTTTTCAAAATTTCGCAAATTCAAAAAACCTTCATAAACCCATACTAAGACAGAATCGAAAGCACTTATGAAAAAAACGCAAAAAACACAAAAAAACAACTAAAAATTTTAACTTTGTAAAAACTTTTTACATTTTACCAAAGAATAACGAAAATCATGTAATAATGATATGTAAAAATCGTCCTATTTGTCAAGTTGTAAGCGTTTGTCATTTAATTTACGTTCCAAACAATATAGTGTGAAAAACTTGAAACTAAATACGTTGTTTGGTGTGTTTATGTTTGCAAGCATCTCCGGAGGTGCCGAATGCCAGAAACAGATGATGAATTAATGCAACGCTTTCAAAAAGGCGATGCAGACGCGTTTAACTGCATAGTACGAAGGCATCAAAAACCGCTTATTAATTTTATAGCAAGGTTTACTGGAGACAGAGATAATGCCGAAGACTTGGCACAGGATACGTTTATACGTATATTCAAGGCAGCAAATCGATATAAACCGGGTCGCGCACAATTCAAAACTTGGATGTACTTCATAGCAAGAAATCTTTGTAAGAATGAAATTCGGAATAGGGGAAGACGAGACAGGTATCGCGTTGATAATGTCATTACTAACGCTCAAACTTCTAATGGAAATGAAGACCAAATTGACCTAATTGCCACTGCACCAGCAGACGCATCTTTTCAACCAGAAGTCGCCATTGAACGTAAGGAACTCCGCAGAGCTACACAAAATGCTATAGCAGAATTACCAGAAAAATATCGCTTCCCACTTATTCTGCGGGATATCCAAGGCTTTAGTTATGAAGAAATCAGTAAAATACTTGAACTGCCTAACGGAACAACGAAATCACGTATCAATAGAGCACGATTGATGTTGAAAGACAAACTAAAACCATTTATGGAGTTATTATGAACTGCTTACAGACTAAGGGATACTTCTCTGCACATTTAGAGGATACACTTGACAATCAGACTTTAAAACAATTTGAGTCTCACATTGCTGAATGTGCTTCATGTCAAAAAGAATATGACAGATTTCAAGCATCTGTGAAAGCAACCCAACAACTGCCAGAGATTGAACCATCACCCGATTTTGTCCCGTTATTATGGCAACGTATATCAGACGAAAGAACAAAGATCATACCCTTATGGCAGCGTTTATCCGATCTGTTCAACATACCAAAATGGGCAATTGGGGGTGTTCTCATCTTGGTTTTAGCATGTGCTGGCACTCTGTTTTATTATGATGACATTTTCAATACTGAACCACAACCTGATAATAGAATAAATTTGACTGACAACATCAGTACTGAAAAAAACATAAATACAACATCTGATCAGATTCGATCTAACATTATTGACCAATTTTTCCCCCAATCTTTCCCAAGGAATATAGGTGGATCTGATATGTTTGACACAAATTCAAACCAACCCATGCAGCAGCAATACATCCTAAAACGAGTTAGTTACACCACCCCAACATTAGCGGGAGGACTGTAGATCTCTGGATATTAATCCTATAGGATTGTTCAATTATAAAAGGTGTTTCTCAGATGCTTAACAAGACAATGAAACCAACACAATATCCAAATAAAAACCTGTTGAATACGATAAACACATTCAGTGCATGTATTTTAATTCTTGTCCTTTGCACTGCAGGAATATGTTACGCAGAGGAAAACGTATTACAGCAGCTTGAAAATGAATTCAAGAAAGTTGTAACAACCTCGCGAACCAACGTTGTTAAAGTCATCGCAACACAAACAAAAACTACACAACTTCCAGGCAAAAAAAGCGAGGTGAAAACCTTCTTTCAAAACATTAGTTCAGGAATTGTACTTGATAAAGAAGGACACATTGCAACAACAACCTTTAATTTAAAACCCAATAAGATAGTAGTTACGCTAAACAACGACAATAGTATTCCAGCGAAAATTATAGGGATGGATGAATTAACAGACCTTGTTGTGCTTAAAACAGAGAAAAAATTACCGATGCAGGTAAAATCTGGTAATTCAGAACGAATTGATACAGGTTCTTGGGTCGTTACGATTGGAAGATCACATGGGATAAATCCGATCATTTCATTCGGAATTGTTAGTGGTAAAGAAACTTTACCTGCTCATCCCTGTAATGAACTGATCAAAATCAATGCCCCAATTTCTCCAGGAAACAGTGGCGGTGCTGTTGTAAATACATCAGGTGAGGTAGTAGGAATGATCCTTGCAGTTCTCACAGAACCATATAGCCAGACTTCGTTTCCACTACAACTACCCATGCAAGCATTGAATCTACCAGAAATTACAACTGAAACTCAGCGTGAAATCACTATTCCTTTTCAACTTCCTATTGATCTATTAAATCGTCCTGAAATTACCTTTGCTGTACCTATTGAGACTGTAAATCATGTTGCATCTATGATCATAAAGCATGGCAAAGTACCACGGGGTTGGTTAGGTATTGAAACTGTTACAAATGAAATCGGTGTTATTGTTACGAGTGTTGTAACAAACGGCCCAGCACATAAAAGCGGAATATTGACAAAAGATGTCATCCTTGAATTTAACAAAACACCAGTGAAGAATTTTCCGGATTTGCTGAGGTGTGTCGGGAGTGAAACACCTAACACAAAAATTCAACTAAAAATCCGAAGAAACAATTATAAAAAGACGTTTACAGTAAAACTAGGAGAACGGCAATGAAATCACCTTATTTATGGAAGTCATATTAGTTTTAACTATTGTGTAATACTCCCTCTAATTCTATGATACTCCTCAAGATACGCTTCCGCTATTTTTTTCGTTCCTTTGATAATCAGAAGGTTTTCGCTATTGCGAGTCGCAGCATTTTTTGAAAAATTATACGAACCAGTAATAATTCTTTCCGAATCAAGAACAATCACCTTGTGATGCATTACTCCAGAACCAGTATCAATAACAACTGGCATGTCTGCATCTTTCATTGTTTTGTATTCTGAATATTCATTCATTCCATTTTCATCAAATATGCCTTCAACCAGAATTCCGTTTTGAAACTGGTCACGCATTGAGTTTCCAATGCTATCTTGTGTGAAAGAAAAAGCCATGAATTGAATTGACTTGACCGCAGAATTTATCTCCTGCAATATCGGTGAAACCGTATCACTTTCAGGTGAAAAATATGTAAAAATCTGTGTCCCATCACTCAGTGTCACCTGTGGATATGGAACAACTACATCAGATACATTACCCTTCTTTTCAGAGAAATAGATATTTTGAAATTCTTTTGCAAAGTTGAGTGCTAATGGCACTGAGTCAAACCACAGAACGTTATTGTTATTCTTATACGCGCCATTATAAGTCGTGTTATACGAACCTGTCCAAACATAACGTTCATCAACTACAAAAAACTTGTGATGCATATACCCATTATTGTCACCATCGTCGCGAACGGGGATTCCTGCAGAATGCAATCGCCTAATTTCAGCTTCATCCACATTGTCATTCTCTGTATAAATTCTTACTTTTACACCACGGTTATGCGCATTAATCAGAGCAGTCGCAACAGGCGTTGAATCCAGATGATAAAGGGCACCATCAATTTGTGTGTTTGCTGTCCCAATTTTTTCAATCAGTCGCTTGTCAAGTGTATTCGAAGTATCAGGTGCAAGTTCACCACCATAAACATCACTAAAGTATACCTCCCAAGTTCCACCAATGGTTTCTTGCGGCTTGCCGGTGTAATGCCTTATCACAAGACCGATCGCAATCGCTGCAACTAAAATGAGAAAAAACGGTATAAATCGTGCATTTCTACTTTTTGGCGGTCCTAATGAATCACTATTCATATACGTAACTCCATGATATTTTTATAAAAAAGGTAGGAATAAAAACTCAAACACCCATAGATGTCAATTTAGGGGCTACTCTACCCCATTTCCCTCTTGTTGGAGGGGTTTCTAACCCCGATAGCAGAGGGGAATGGCATAAAATCGGGGTTAGAAACCCCTCCAACAAGAGGTTCATTTCTTAAATTGACGCTTATGGAATAAAAACTCAAACACCCCACCGACGACGCGATGCATCCAACGACTCAATCTTTGCATCCGGTTGTTTCCAAGCGTAATGACCAATTGGTTTGTCCCCAATCCATCGCTCATCAACAGGTTCGGATGCAAGTTGATACCGTGTGTCCGCAGTGATACGAATTTTGTCAGATGTATTCACGAGAGAAGCATGCATTAAATACACACTAAATATAACAACATCACCAACAAAAAATGTAGTCGTTGCCCACTCGCCTCCAAAGTTCTCAACAATATCAAGCGGATTCTCACTGAAATGCCCCTCAATCAAGTCTCGGTCAACATCCGACTGTCCATAAGTTTCCCTAACTTTTTCAAATTGGTGTGAACCCAGACAAAAGACAATCGGTCCCATTTCCAACGAGACATCACCAAAAGGAGTCCAACAGGAATATAGGTTTTGCGTCCCTCTACCCATAAAGACTATATCGTAATGGATCGGAGAGCTGGAGCCCGGACCAGCAGTGCGTAACCATTTGAAATCAAACGTCCTCACCTCACCACCGAGAAAAAACTTAAAAAAGTTCAGAATAGGTGAACCTTCAACCACTGCTTTAAATGAAGATGTCTGAGTCAAGTCTTTATTTCCCATGGAACCTGTTGATGTCGGTTCGGGAAACTCAGTATTGAAAACACCATCCATGAGTGATATATCGCGTGCCAGCATCCCTTTCGCATCAAGCCTTTCCAGAATTTGTCGACGCGCCGCAAGAACAGTATCTTTATCGTGCAAACCACGAATCAACAAATACCCATCTTCTTCCATCCGTTCGTGCAGTTTTTCTGGATATTCTATTATATCATTACTTTCTCTAAGTTCTGTTTTGACTTCAACATTCTGATTTTGAAATGGGAGTATCATCTTATTTCCTAACATTTGCTGATGGCGTTTCTTGTAACCATGCATAGTTAAATCTGTAATGCTGTTTGCTACTTATGAGATGTATAATTCCATTTCTTCCCTGGCAAACAGCCAAATATCCACCGGGTTCAGCACTATTCAAACCCATTATGAATGGACGACCATCCATCGTTTCGACTTCTCGATCAGGTCCATCATCGGATATCAAGCGAAGATGTGACCAAGTTTCACCCTCATCATAAGAGAGCGCACTGAATAGTCCTGTTACAGCACGTTCATTACCAGAGTCGTCAATAATAGGCATTGATTCAGGTGTCTTTCGGCTGCCTGTAAACGATGCAAGGAAGATAGGGCCTTCTTTAAGTCGTAATAACACACACCGTTGTCCACCAGAAATTGGTGGAAATGGACTTGGACTGTAGTGCCATGTTTTGCCACCGTCTGAGGATATGCTTTTCGGCATACGGCCTTCAATCGTGTCTCCGCGTCCAAACGCCATCAACCTACCATCAGATAATTCCACCACAGCAGCGTGAATCCCAGCAATCCATCCACCTGTTTTGCCCGATACAAATTCGGGGATCGGTTGTCCCGCGCCCGGATCATACCAAGTTTCACCATCATCACTGCTAATCCAAATTGCCGTTCCTCCATTGCCGCCACTGACTGCATCACATGCAAGAAGGATTGACCCATCCTGTCTACGGAATACAGAAGCAATCGGCATGTGTCGCAAACGATGTTCAGGAGAAATAAAACGGGGTTTTGACCATGTTGCTCCATTATCATCAGAATGACGTATTACTAATGCTAAAGGTCCCCAAGTCGCTGCTGCAGAAAGACCGTTGAAATGATATATCCTACCATTCTCATTACACCACAAACATGTTGCATGATTGTTTCTGTCGGGGGCACCCCAAAAAGGTTCTGCAGGATCCCATTCCGATTCACCAAAACGCAGCCGGCTTGCAGCGACAGTCAATTCACGTCCCCGTTCTGTCACGCAAGAATACCATGCTGCAAACATATCTCCGTTAGGACATTCCACGATGCCTGGTACGTGGTTGTGTGCAGAAAAAAGTGGACCATTTGAGCCTGCTGGAATTCGGACAAAAGGTATGGGTTCTGCAAAGTATGAAGTTTCTGGTGCTGATGCGCTTGCTGCATCCTGTTTAACATTACGTGCCCATAATGCGACTTCTGGTGAAGGAAGAAGTGAAGATGTTTTTGGGGGTTCCCCACAAACGACTCGGAATCCGATGTACCAGTGTTTATCTACAGGGACTGCTCCCATACGATTTGCTGAACGTAAATAACAAAGTAAAGTGGAATGGCTACCACCGCGGGTCACACGATACAAACCACTTTCCCGACCTACAGGATCAATCTGCGGTTGCGGTTCATAAGGTCCATACCAATCTTGACACCATTCCTCAATGTTTCCATGCATGTCGTATACACCCCACGCATTCGGAGGCGTTTTACCAACGTGTAAAGGGACCACTTCATCTTCTCCTCGACTACGACCTGCATCTGGATACCAACTCTCACAGATGTTCTTGTGAAACACATCAGGCAACGTATCCCCTGTATGAAAATGCGTAGTCGTTCCTGCTCTACATACATATTCCCACTCTGCTTCAGTGGGTAGTCTGTATGGAACACCTTCTTTTTCAGTTAGTAAGTCGCAGAAGTGTGTTGCTTCGTGCCAATCTACGAAAACAACAGCTTCATCATCGTCTTTTGAAAAGCCTAAATTGCCGCGTAGTTCCCTATGTTCTGGTATCAATTCCTCGTATTGTGTATTCGTCACCTGCAGAATACCGATATAAAAAGGTGTGGAAATTGTAACTTGATGAATCGGCTGTTCGTCCCAATCACCATCACTCAAATGGGTTCTCCCTCCTGTTAACTCATCTGAGAGATTAGCATTCGCAGAACCCATCATAAATGTTCCCGGTTCAATTCTAACAAACTGCATGCCAATGGTATTTGTAAAAGTCTGATCTTTAGGTTTTTGATGTTGCATATTATTCTCATTTATCTATTAATAGGTTCTATGAAAGAACGTTTTGATTTTTATGTGTTTGAATCCTCTAACTCTATCTGTGAAGGACGGTGCTGCAGAACAGGTATAACATAACTATGTATGGTAATACCATCAATCGTGTCTATTTCAGTTTTCGGTTTGGGTTTTTCGCGGTAGTCAAATACGACATAATAACCCTCTGCTTCACTTTCCGATCTTACATACGCAGCAAGTTGCTGTTTTCCTAACTGATATGATTTTTCATTTCGCCAAACTTTTGTTTCAACTATGTATTTATTTCCACTGTGGGTAATTATCAGATCCGCTCTACCTCTACCAGTTGGAACTTCAAGAAACATCGAAGCGCGAACTAGTATAACAAATTCATCCAGGTAAGCAAAAAGCAAATATTGTCCAACAAATTCTTGTGGTGTGTCTGGGACTTGTAGGATTTTGTAACCTGCCCGTGCAATGAAATCCTTAAAGTTTTCTATTAGTGTTTGCATCTGAAGTTGACCTGACTCGGAGACATAATCGGTAAAGTCTATTGAATCGTCCTCAGGGAAATACTGATCTTCAAGTCCATTGATAAAAGGTTGAAATATTTGCAGAACACGATGCAGGTAAATAGGATTTCGAATCTGACACATTCCCTCCTCATCTTCTCCAATTATCCCGTAAGTTGCAAGTTCACTGATAACTTCATCGTCAAGATTATAACGCCTCTGTTCACCATAAAAGGTGATACGCATTAGCATTTTTTCAAAACGTGAGTCTCTTCGGATGTTTGTTACAAGATGGGAAATATTAGTATTGTGATCTGTCAATAGTTTCTTGTGTGCTGCAGAGAAGTGTTGCATTTGAATCGGTTCGGACTTCGGTATATTTAGTTCGTCAGTGAGAAACTGTCCGAACCTATTGACTAAGAAAGGTTGTCCAGCAGTCTGTTTGTGGACTGCTTCAATTACTTCAGAATGGATCGGTTGTCCAACTTCTTCAGTGTATTGTGAATAGAGTTCTTGAACTTGTGAAAGTGTGAAATTTGGTAACCGAAACTCATCCTGTATATTAAATGGTGAGATTGAACGATCATAGTTAAGTTGAGTGATATTTTTGACACCGACAATGCTGACACTATAGGGACATTGAGGAACTTTGTTGGATAGATATATCTGACGTAGCGTATGCAGAAAACCCCTGAGGGCATCGCCGGGAATTCCGTCAAATTCATCAATGATAAGGATTAGTTTTTTATTATCAAGTATACTCTGGAGTTTATTGAAGAAATCACCCAAAGCAATATGATCATCTACATCCACATTTGTAATAAATTGGCTGAAAGTTTCTGTCGATTCAAAATTTAGTTTCTTTAAAAGGTGATCAATGTTTTCACAGAGATTCATGCAAAAGTGTGGATAAAACCTTGCGGCATCGGTATCTACATATCCTTCAAAATTAAGGACTATAGGAAGATAACTTTCTTTTTCAGCTTCAAGGGCTGCGACAGCATTGCGGAAAAAAGTTGTCTTACCTGTCTGCCTTGGGGCAAAGAGAACGATATAACGTCCAAGTTTCAAACGATTAATGAAATCCGCGAGTTCTCTCTTACGGGAAACGACATAATAGTCTTTTGGATTGACCGGTCCATAAGTACCGAAACATTTCATGATTTTATCCATAACGTGTTTTAAAGTCTGTTATTATTATACAAGGTCTATAGCTTGAAGTCAATTAATCAAATTTATTGGGTGTGTAAAGTTTTTGGCATGTGTCTGAACCAGGATTTACAGGATTTACAGATTTTCAGGATTAGAGTCTGATGCTGTTGAGTTCCATTCTAAATAGAGACTGCTTTGGCTGTATACAAAAGACGTTTCGCCTAAGTGTGGAACTTGATGATTAAACTCCAATCCCGGGGAATGCCAAAAGGCATTCATACCGTTGATTTGAAAATCTGGAAATCCTGAAAATCCTGGTTCAGACACATGCCAAAAACTTTACACACCCAAATTTATTCCCACAGTTGACATTGAATAACTATTTCTTGTATACTATATGATATGGAAAACGACAATACTACAGATCCGACAGGGAACATTTAAAGATTCTTGCAACCGTGTTTTGAAAATATCAAAACATAGTATATGTTGAACAGAGACTTGAATCTATTGATGAAATTTAAGAGAAAAAAGGAAATAAGTGTGGTAAGTTTTCTGTGGTCAGAGAGGAACCGTATTCACAGGATTCAAATGCTTCAGCATATTGGATATTAGCACCAAGTTTGGTACCATATAGTTCCTTCAACCGAGCCCGGTACTTCTCTGCTATAGAATGAAAACGATTCTTTATTCGTTTTGCAAGCCATTTACGACGGGCCTCAGGATTGTTTGGAACATCTTTTAATGTACCACTGTTATACGGCAGCCATTCATAAAACTGTGATTCATGACAATGAAGCATATCTATTTTCTTTTCTATAACATCATCAATAGCAACGACGACATCGGGTGAAAACGGATAAGGTTTCTGAAAGTTATCACTGAGATAAACGATTACAGGATTTTTCTCTAAATGGGGGGATAACGCACAGATATTTGGAACGGTCACCATATACGCAGCATCTTGTACAAGGATTGAAGTATAGCGATGATCCGGATGATAATCGTTCGGACGGTGGGTCATAATTAGGTCTGGTTTGAAATCACGTATGGCGCGAATAATCTGTAAGCGATTTTCCAAAGATGGCATCAATTCCCCGTCGTGATTGTCAAACAACTCATACTCAATGCTAATTATTTCTGCAGCAGCTTGTGCCTCTGCATTTCTTCTTTGTGCTAATGGACCACACCCATCACATGATGACCAGCATCACCGTTTGTAACTGATACGAACTTCACAAGATGTCCATGCTGGACATATAAGGCAGCTATTCCACCGGCTTTTATATCGCAATCATCGGGATGTGCCCCAAATACTATTACACGAATCTGTTTTGTGTTCATATTGAAAATCCATCATTTAATTCTACATTCTGAGTTGTAGGAGCGACCTCCCGGTCGCGA
>JAAXHO010000101.1 GCA_012270795.1 Candidatus Poribacteria bacterium | reverse complement strand
TTCGTATTTGTGATTCGGTTTGTGTGTTTGGGATTAAAAACCTTACCAATATGAAAATCCCTGATATTTGTGTCAAACCGAATGTCGCATTCTTTAACTAATGTCACAAAATTATAATATCGATTTCAAAAAATGTCAACTAAAAAATTATGTCGGAGGTGTGTAAAGTTTTTGTCACTTGTCTGAACCAGGATTTTCAGGATTATCAGATTTTCAAGATTGGAGTTTGGTGCATTAGATTGCCATTCGAAAGTTAACATAAATGCTTATCAAAAGACATTGATGCGATAGTCCCGGGGAATGCCTAAATGGCATTCATACCGTTGATTTCTTGATTTGGCGTATTCTACCAAGTGCATTCCCCCGGGTCGCTCCTACCAGATCTCCACAACTAATGAGACATTATATTTTAGAAATGATATAACCCTATATTGTTCTGAATCCTGAGTGCAATAATTCTTGCAGGATAAAGAAAAATCCGTTATAGTTATGATATGACACCAACAAACCAGACACTTACTGCAATTGAAGGAATACAGGTCGGGCATGCTACTGATGTAAATGCTCGGACAGGGTGTACCGTTATTCTTTGTCCGGATGGAGCAACAGCAGGTGTTGATGTGCGCGGGGCTGCCCCCGGTTCACGAGAAACAGAATCAATTCGTCCTGGACGTTTAATTCAGAAAGTACATGCAATCTTGCTTACAGGTGGAAGTGCCTTCGGATTAGATGCTGCAGGCGGTGTCGTCCAATACCTTGAGGAAAAAGGCGTTGGGTTTGGTGCAGGAAGTCTACGTGTGCCGATTGTTCCTGCAGCCGTCATTTTTGACCTATTTGTTGGTGATGCAAAGGCGCGTCCAGATAGAGAAATGGGTTATCAGGCGTGTCTTGATGCCACGTCCGAACCCGTTGCGATGGGAGTTGTCGGTGCTGGAACAGGAGCAACTGTGGGAAAAGCATCGGGTGTTACACCTTCCGCTGGTGGTGTAGGATCAGCAGGCAAACGACTTGATAATGGGCTCATCGTTGCTGCGTTGGTGGTTGTTAATGCTTTAGGGAATGTTGTGTCCTCTACTACAGGTGAGATAGTCGCAGGTGGTAAAGAAAATGGTCGTTTGATAGACATAACGGAACGGCTTTTAGATGCAGATGTTGTTCCCGGGACGAATACGACTATAGGTGTTGTTGCGACAAATGCCACGCTTTCTGTAGCAGAAGCGAAGCGGGTTGCTGAGATGGCACACGACGGTATGGCACGGGCGATTCGCCCTTCACATACAATGTTTGATGGTGATATGCTTTTTACTCTTGCAACAGGTGCATATACGGGGAGCAGTGTGAATACTGTCGGTATACTTGCGGCGGAGGTGGTCGCTGAGGCAATTGTCGCTGGTGTAATCCGAGATTCTGACAGAGACAATGGTTGATTTGACAACAAACGGGAAGTAGAATAAAATAAGATCGAAGTTGAACATTTCTGATCTAATAGGAAAGTCGTATTTGTTAAAATATGAGGGAACATCTATGAGCAAAACAAGAAAAGTTGTGATGCGAAATGATGCAGGACGTATATGGACAGAGGAACAGGAAACACCTGTACCGAAACAGGGACAGTTGCTAATTGAGGTCCACGCTTCTATGGTCAGCCCAGGTACAGAACTTGGTGGTATGAAAAGGAGACGGGAAAAACCGGGAGACGCAACAAAGCAACGTTCGTTTGGATATACAAACGCTGGTGTTGTTATTGGTAAGGAGGGGGATTGTGATGAATTCGCGATTGGTGATAGAGTGGCTGGCATGGGAGGTAGCTACGCCCTACATGCAACGTATGCTTGTGTGCCGCATAACTTATGTGCGAAAGTCCCTGGTAACGTCAAATATGAGGAAGCAGCATCTATTCACCTCGCAGCGACAGCACTGCACGCTGTGCAACGCGGGCGTATCCGCATCGGTGAAAACGTCGTTGTTGCAGGATTAGGCATCGTAGGGCAATTCGCTTGCCAAATTGCTAAAACAGCTGGTGCTTATGTCGTCGGTTTAGATAGACTGCCGTTGCGGATAGGCATTGCTGAAAATGCAGGCATAGACCTTGCAATAAACGTAGCAGAAACAGACCCGATTCCGATTGCCAAGGAATTTACGAATGGTTATGGCATGGATTGTGGAATTATCGCCTTCGGCGGGGATGCAACGAGTGCTTTTCAACAGATACGCGCCATGCTGAAGTTAGCTCCAGATACACACAGATATGGACGGATTGTTATTGTTGGTGGTGCGAATATTACGCACGGATTTGCAGCAGGACTTGGGAATGTTGATGTAATTAGTGCGGCACGGACGGGACCGGGTTACCACGATGAGGACTATGAACACGGGGCGGATTACCCACCAGTGTTTGTACCGTTTCCTACACAACGCAACTTGGAATTAGCATTACGATTGATGTCAGAAGGAAAAATAAATGTTGGTGCTCTAATTACAGATATTGTGCCGATCGACAAAGCAGCAGAGGCATGCGAAAAACTGATCCAAACCCCAAATGAAGCGTTAGGTGTGATTTTTACAATGCAGTAGATTGCATGAGGATAAGAACATGGACATTAGAGCAGCACGAGAATCAGAATTGGTACAGGTCGTTGAACTGAACTGTGTAGCGTTCAATCCCGGACAACATGAACGCTACTGGCAGTATCTCAGAGGAGATAACAGTTACAGGCTATCCCAAACTCGAGTGGTTGTTGTCAATGATCGGGTTGTTTCAACTTTGCGTGTGTGGGAACGGAGGATCCGTGTTGGTGCGTCCCTTGTGACAATGGCAGGCATCGGCGGTGTCTGCACACAGCCAAAATATCAAGGTGTTGGATATGCGTCTGCACTCATGCGGCAAACTATCGGTTATCTAAAAACGAGAGGATACGATCTTGGGGTGTTGTTTACTATCATACCAGAGGAATTTTATCACAGATTAGGTTGGATATCCTTTCCGCTAAAAGGTTTTGAAATAAAGTGTAATTCTGCGTCAAGATTGGAAAGTCAATCTTCTTGGCAGATTCGTGCGTTCAACGCAAAAAAGGACTTAGACGGTGTGGCTAAGATTCATGATATTGTCAACGCGCAGCAAAGTGGGAGCATTTCTCGGACACGCGCCTATTGGGATATGGAACCCTCTCGGATTCGCGGTATCCTTCCTACCGTTGTCATCCATCAGAATGGAAACATCGGTGGATACCTAAACTATCAGATAGATGGAAAATGTGCAGAAGTCCGTGAAGTAGGATACTATTCAGACAACCCTGAGGTTTTGGATGGACTTATATCACACCTTTTGCAAGTCTGTGTTGCAGAGGGAATTGATGAAATAAAAGGCATATTTTCACCACAGCATGCGTTTGTCCAATGTCTGATTGCAGAGTGCAAGGGTGAAATCACACAGACTTCAGATAGTTCAATGATGTTTTATGCAGTAAGTTTATCTACGTTGCTGCGTAGGCTTGTAGTAAAGTGGGAATCGCTGATTGCTGCAGCTAATGGAGCGTTACCATCCCTTGCGGTCAAATTGCCGACAGTCAACGACCAGCAGGTGGTGTTGCGTTATAATGGCCGAGATACGATTCAAGTCGTAGAGAGCGATTCAGATGCAGTTAACTTGGAAATGAGTGAAGAGGAATTTTGGCAGCTTCTGTTTGGTGAAATTGGGTGGGGGCAGGTTAAATCGGATTCGCTAGTGTCTGCCGAGGTTTCTGCGTTTTTAGATGTGTTGTTTCCAAAACGCGATGTAATTTTTTGGTATCCGGATCGGTATTAAGAAACCAAAATTACTATACTAATCCAAGTTGCTATCTGCAGGACTACTTATACCAGATTAACGGGATTTTTCTTTTTTTGGTGGTGAATCAACGCCAAATGCGCTTTTGGAATTTGGCGGGTAGTTTCCTAACCGCACACTTAGTGGTTCACTCGCTAAACATTTATTATATGAAGGACGCACCTAAATAGATCCAAAAGTCCCTTCCCCTCGCTTGCTATTCTTAGCCCCCGCTTGCGGGGTTGGGGGGTCGGGATAAAGGGGGGGTGAATTTAGGATGTCCAAAATACCAATATTAATTGCCGAGTAAACCACTTAGCAATACAGATCTCGTTAATTGGGTATAATAAGAAATATTTGGTATTAGTAGAAAAGGCGTAAAGTATTCTCCTTTGCCATGCCTTACTCCTATAAGAGACCTCCCATTACAAAATAAAAAAGGCAGATAGCGATAAACGTTACCTGCCTGAATGAAGGAATTTTAAATCTTCCTTATTAGTCTTTTTCTGCCTCTAATGCCTTCAGCACCGAGTCAGCAAAATCTGACTCAAAGTTATCTATCACAAAATTACGAATAAAAGCACGTTTCTCTTTTTCTGGCGCGTCCGGTAGTTTAGAAACAATCTTACGCATTTCCGAAACGACTAACTTTTGCATTTCTGCTTTGCGGGTCTTTAGCAGCTGCTGATCTGCTTCCGTTGGAAAATACGTATCCAATTCCTTTGGTGTCATGTATTGAGACAGAATCACGTCAAAATACTTGTCCTGGATGTGCAGCTGATCTAACGCGTGCTGTGCATTCCTGTAAGACTTCGCACTGTCAAAAGAAAATGATTTTTGTCTCTCAACGGCTTCGGGCGGTGACGGTTCAGAAAACTCTTTGATCTCAGATGAAAATAAAGAGCGTGACGTGTCGGTCTCAGCTGCTCCTGGAGAGTCAATCTCTGGGCTTACAGCATCCCCCAAAGGTGTTGTGTTCCCAATTTGAGATTTAAACCCAATCGGCTTGCCGTTTTCAAATACAAGGTCGTTTTTCATCCGTTCAATAAAAGCATTGACTCTCGCAATTGTTTGACGGCGTTCGCGCTGTTCTTCTTCGTATTTCGCGCGTTTTTCTTTCCTTTTTTTCTCATCTGCTTCCATTTTAAGGTTTAAATCTGTTAATTCTTGTTTCCAGGCTGCCAGTTGATCTTCAAGGGCTTTGTTCCGTGCTTCATATTCACGATCGATTTGTTCGTGTTCTGCTTTTAATTCTGCTGTAGCTTCTGGGCCCAAGATTCTATAGAATTCTTCCCTTAATTTTTCTTCGTTGATAGGTTCTTCTGGTTCTGGTGGTAGTAAATGTGGTGCATGTGTCTTTAGATAATCTTCCGCTTCGAACATCTTATCATAAAGGATATCGAGTTCCGTTTTCTCATCAGAGATTGGGATTAGATTTTCTGATAGGTATGTGTCTATCTTCGCCTGATACGTTTTGTATTGCTGTTGCATCTTTTGTGTCATGCTTTGTGTGGCTTTTGCTGGGTTTGTTGGCTTTGGTTGTTGTATGTACATAATGCCCCCACTTACAAGGATAATCAAAAGTGCAAGCAATGAGAATAAGATTCGTTTGCGCATCGTAAACCTCCTTATATTTTCGGTTCGGTATCCTCTTCGGGATCCTGTTTGGATTCCTCATCCAGTTTTTTGTACTTATCTTCTTCCTTTTTGATGTCACCTTTTAAATTTCTTTCACTTTCTTCCGCTGCTTTTTTATCGACTTTTAGTTTCTCGATTTTGTCCTCTAACTTCTTAATTTCCTTATCACAGTAACTAATCTGATTAGCCATTTTTTGAATTTCCCACCTGGGACCTTCTTGATTTGCGACTGATCCAAGTTTTGACCAATGGTGGAGTCTTCGGATCTCGGTTACCGCTTGACTATACTTCTTTTTTTCGGCTTTTATTATTTCCTCAAGTGCTTTTATTTCAGTGTCGATCTCTGCTGCTCTGGATTCAGCTTTCTTGAGTTCCAATTGTTGATTGTAACGCTGCCACTTTTCATATAAACTATAATGCTTATTACAATAATAACATGATTCGGTGCAATAATCAGAACTGCCACACATCGGAACATAACCATCATATTCCTTTTTAGCCGCTTGTGTCAATTCTTCTAACCGTTCTAAGCTTTCCTTTAGCAAGCTTTCTCTTTTAACTATAGCCTTGTTGTGGTCTTTTGCAGCTTTGTCGCGCTGTCTTATTGCTGCGTTTTCTTGCTGTTCAAGCGGTTGAATTTGCTCTTTAAGTTTGTTTCGCCTCTCTAACCACGTTTTTTTCTTCATTCCAACTTTTTTAATCTTTTCTTCTACTTCTTCTATATCGGTTTGTATTTCCTTCGCCAGCCGCTCAACACCTTCGAGAATGTCTTTGAGTTTGCTGATCTTATCCCACAATTTATCTAATGTTTCGTCCAGTGGGTGTTTATTTTTAGATATAGAAATACTGATAACACTTAGAATGAGAACACAGCAAAGCATAATAATGACTGTGTTTCTTTTGGCGTTTTTACGCGTCATGATGTGATTCTCCTTTGATCTAATCTTTTCAGATCGTTGTCTTTATAATTTTGACAGATCCCAAAGGAGAAGTTTAGATGTGTCCTTTGGGCGCGCTGGTTTTCATATAGCAACAGATGGGCATCTGTGCTATAATAAAACCAGCCCTGTCATACTTCTACTATGGCATGGCTACGCGCTGATCGTGCTTACATCACTTTCGGCGCGTCCCCACCTTGGGGTGAGCGTGCCCCGGCATCAGACATGCAAAACGTGCATTTCTAATGCCTTAAGGGCATTCTACCATTTTTAATATTTTATTGCAACAATTTTTCAAATTAATTTGAAAAATTGTTGCATAATTTATAGATAGGGGAAATAAATGGGTATTCTAACTCAAGTTGCCACATAGTAGCATAAACTTCCAGTTTGTGCTGCAAGTTCAACATTTTTTTGATTAGAGATGGCGTTTCCAATTCTAAATCTTATAGGTAGCAACTTGGGTTATACTATGTTTTATACTTACAGGACTTGCGCAAATTTGGGGGTTCTTGTTGAGAATTTTGTTTTTTCAAGGATTTTATTCCAGATTTTTTGTCATTTTCAGGGATTTACCCCTTTATCCTCCCGCTAGTGTCCTGTCCAGACTTATTTTGTAGGTCGGGTAGAGCTTGCGAAACCCGACATTAATTCAAATAGGTGGCATCATGTCGGGTTTCGCTTCGCTCTACCCATAAATCAACGGTATGAATGCTATATAGCATTCCCCGGGTGTCAATTTAAGGAACACAACCTCTTGCAGGAGGCGTTTTCAACTCCGATAAATCGGGAGGCAAAGTAGTAGGCACGCTCTGCGTGCCGTATATATCCCTAAGAATGAATGGTAGACGGCACGCAGAGCGTGCCTACTACTTTTAAATCAACGCTAAATTGACGCTTATGGGTTTCGCTTCGCTCTACCCGACCTACAATGTAAGAGTAGATAATCCACTAGAGCGGGAGGAATGCGTAAGTCCTGATTCCTTAGATTATTAAGGGGTGAAAAGTATGAGTAAATTAGATAAAGAAAAAAGAAAAAACGGAACAAAAACAAGTGCATTCGGAACTACCGGCAGGATCAATCATGATTCCAGCGAATTCTATAAAGGCAAACTTTATGCTGATCAAGACCTACCCGAGCCTGAAATATGGGAAGAAAACTCGATTCCTGCTGAAAACCTTGACCAACTCTATTGTGCCTCAAGTGAGCAGATGTCCGAAATCCCAGATTCCAGTATTCATCTGATGGTCACATCACCACCTTACAATGCGAAAAAGGAATATGATGATGATCTGTCGTTAGATGAATACCGAGAACTTCTTCGTGCCGTGTTTGCTGAAACCTACAGAAAATTGGTGACCGGCGGTCGGGCGTGCATTAACATCGCTAATTTAGGACGAAAGCCTTATATCCCCTTACACAGCTATATCATAGAAGATATGTTGGAAATAGGCTACTATATGCGCGGAGAAATTATCTGGGACAAAGCCGCAAGCACAGGAAGTTCTACTGCATGGGGAAGTTGGTTGTCCGCGGCGAACCCTGTATTGAGAGATGTTCACGAATATATCCTTGTGTTTTCTAAAGATACCTTTTCGCGCAAACGCAACGGTCAAGAGAATTCGATAAGCAAAAAGGAATTCTTAGAATGGACAAAAAGCGTTTGGACGTTTCCTTCCGTTTCTGCCAAACGAATCGGTCATCCTGCGCCATTTCCTGAAGAACTTCCGCATCGACTGATTCAGTTATATACCTTCGTAGGGGATGTTGTTTTAGACCCATTTTGTGGGAGTGGTACGACCTGTTTAAGTGCTTTGAAATCTGATAGACATTATATCGGATACGATATTGAAGAAGAATATATCGGATTAGCAAATGAACGGATTAGACAATATGCTGCTCAACTTCGTTTGCCAATATATGGTGAAGCTTGAAAATAATTATACACCTCTTCTGTAGGAGCGACCTCCCGGTCGCGACCAGAGGTCGCTCCTACCTGTGAAAGTGTGTAATTAATTCCATAATTTACCATAAATTCAAGTTTTTTTAGCAACCAACTATGCTGAAATTGTATACGTTTTGCCTGCTTTCGTGTGGAAGTTAACAACATCCTTTGACTGAGAATATTTTATTCGTTCCCCATCACATGTCACATTAACATTTCCGGGTGTTCGGACCCAACAGTCTTTCCCAAGGTTAGATAGAATTCGTGCTTGCGTGAGTTTTCCATCCTTCCACTCCATATCAACATCAAAGCCGCCACGTGCACGCAACCCTTTGACGTGCCCGGTGTTCCACGCCTTTGGAAGTGCAGGGAGTAGGTGTATATCACGTGTATGACTCTGTAACAACATTTCTGCAATTCCAGCAGTTCCGCCAAAATTACCGTCAATCTGAAATGGTGGGTGCGTATCAAAGAGGTTTGTCAAAGTGCATTTCGCGAGAAGTGTTTGGAGATGGTTGTATGCTTCTTCTCCTTCCTCAAGCCGTGCCAAGAAGTTGATAAGCCATGCCCGGCTCCATCCTGTGCCGCCGCCTCCGTGTGCTAAACGAGTTTCCAAGGATTTTTTTGCTGCGGCTGCCAACTCTGGTGTACCGCGTAATGTTATCTGACAACTTGGATGGAGTGCATATAAGTGTGACATGTGTCGGTGCCCCGCCTTCGGTTCATGGTAATCACATATCCATTCTTGCAGTCTTCCAGTTTTTTCACTAATTTGCAGTGGGACGAGGTTATCAAGTGCCGTGGTCAATTCTGCACGGAAGTCTTCGTCAACACCGAGAATATCAATACAAGCGATGCAGTTTGTAAAGAGTTCATGGATTATCTCAAGGTCCATTGTTGCTGCATAAGTGAACATAGTGCGTGTGCCGTCAGGTGCATCAAAGACGTTTTCGGGGGAGTGAGAAGGATTCGTTACCAGTTTTCCCGGAAACGCTGTGCCTTCTGGTGCTTCAATGAGAAAGTCAAGGATAAATTGGGCAGCACCTTTCATCAATGGATACGCGCGTTCTCTAAGGAAGTTTTCATCGCCACCGAATTGATAGTGTTCCCAAACATGTTCACATAACCATGCGGCACCCATCGGCCAAACACCCCAAACGCCGTCTGCAGGTGTGGTAAATCCCCAAATATCTGTGAGATGATGTACTACCCAACCTTCAGCCCCATAGTGTGTCTTCGCTGTTAGATTCCCCGGTTCAACAAGAGATTCCATCAAATCAAACAGGGGTGTGTGGCATTCTGGCAGGTTACAGATTTCTGGGACCCAGTAGTTCATTTGAACATTTATATTAGTATGGTAATCGCTGTTCCAAGGTGCGTTCATGTGTTCGTTCCAAACACCTTGAAGGTTTGCAGGAAAACATCCTGGGCGTGAGCTCCCCATCAGTAGATAACGGCCATATTGGAAGTAGAGCGTTGCAAGGCCCGGGTCTTCCGCGCCATCCTTCACTGCGGCCAAACGTTCATCAGTCGGTAGGTTTTCTGCATCAGTGGAACCGAGATCTAAATCAACACGTCTGAATAGCGATTGATGGTCTGCTATGTGTTCTGCGCGGATTGAAGCGAAGGATTTTGCCTCAATAGCATTCAGATAATTTTGGCAACGTTCATAAGGATCAGCCCTGGTGTCCTGTCTGTTGATGTAGTTTGTTGCAGCGGCGATATAGAGTATTGCGGCATCAGCGTCACTCACAGAGATTCTGTCATTTTTCGCATGGGAGGTACCACCTTCAACGTTTACCTGAATATCTGCGGCAAAACGTATCACACCACTATCACCACAATTTCCGCCAAGTCGTAATACGTTGTCAGAGATAGTAGTGATGGTAGCATTTTGTTCGCGCGTCATAGTGACATCAAAATTGAGTTTTCCTGGTGTGTTGCTTTCAACTCTAACGATGATAACATTGTCAACTGCTGTAGCAAAAACTTCTCTGCTAAAGACGACATCCCCGTGTTGATAAGTTGTCTTTGCAATGCCGGTGTCTAAATCCAGTTCTCGCTGGTATTCTGAAACATCTGCATTGTGTGAAAAATCCAGGAAAAGATCCCCTAAAGATTGGTAGGATTTTATCCGTTTCTCTATCCCGTGCATGGTTTCACCAGCAAGTTGAGTTGCCTCTTCGTTTTTGTCGTCAAAGAGCAGCTGTCGGACTTTTGGGAGTGCTTCCAAAGCTTTTGGGTTATTGTTATTGTTTTCGCGAGGACCGCCATCCCAAATCGTTTCTTCGTTCAGTTGGATGCGTTCACGTTCGATACCACCGAACACCATCGCACCCATCCGTCCGTTTCCAACGGGAAGTGCATCTGTCCACTGTTCAGCAGGTTTGTTGTACCATAATGTAAGGTTATCTGTGTTTTTCATAGTTCCTCTCTTTCATGTAAATAGTTTCTTTCCAAAACCACATAAAGGTTTAGAATGTTTTGTAAAGGTTAAGATTTTATCCGTGAATCCCATGCACATCGGAATCCGACATTAGTAGCAAATTCTGTTGAATGTCGGGGTAAGGTATTTGTTAAATAAACTGCAGTGAGAAGGGGTGAATTCCCACGTCGTATAGCTGTCTGAACTGATTCTGATGAAGTAAACTGTGTTCCACCTCGCAATACACGATCGGTTGTAATGTTATGAGTTTTGAACAGTAATAAATCTAAATCTTCCTTCGTGTTTTCATCAGAAACTGAATTCGGTACTGACGTAGGACTGTAGAAATCGGCATCATATTCATCAATACACCATTCCCAGACGTTCCCTACCATGTCATACAATCCGTAGTTGTTTGGCGGATATTTTCCGATGGAAGTGATTTCACCGACCTCCGTGCCACAATGTGCCATGTCTGAATTGAGTTGATTACCCCATGGATATTTTTGTCCTGTTTTTCCACCGCGAGCAGCCTTTTCCCATTCTGCTTCTGTCGGTAGGCGTTTTCCTGCCCATTGTGAGTATGCCATCGCTGCATACCAGCTCACGTGCGTAACCGGATGGTCTGCCTTTGACCTCGGAAAATCGTTCCCGTTCCAATGTTTTAGGTAGTTAACACCGTGGTATTTCTTGAATATAGAGAGCATTATTTTCTTGATTCTATTCTGTCTGCTCCACCACTTTGGAGGTTTTTTAGCCCATTGCTTATTCGCATCAACAAACACCTTATATTGTGCATTGGTCACGGGATATTTGTCTATATAGAAAGCATCTACGTAGACTGCAAGAGATGACAATTTACGGATATGTGATTTATCATTATTGCTACCCATTTGGAATTCACCTGCTGGAATGTACACCATATCCTCTGTTATAGAGAGTGATATAGATGTCTCTTCAGTTTTGTATAATTCATCCGATTCAGAGGAAGGGATGTCTTCTGTTTGGATAGGTTTGACAATTTGTGAAATTTCATTTTGAAGTGTTGCGATGTGTTCAGCACGTTTTTGTGGGTCTATTAGGGTGTCGCGTGCTTGATTTAGCACTGTCCGCCACTGTTCTTGTGTTCTACCGTCAGGACGTGGGAGTCCGCCTGCACGTAACGAGTCGCTGTAGGATTTCTTATGTGCCTCGTTAACGCTGATTGTTATTGTGTCCTCATTCTGGTCTTGCAGGTCTTCTATAGAAAGTTTTAACACTTCAAAATAGTTTAGTTCATCACCGACCATCAACCCCAAAGATTTCAGTATTTCCGAGGCTTCTTCAACGGACAGGTCATAATTTTGTACTGCCTGCTTCAGCAGTCCACGACGTTGAATATCTGTAATGCTGGGTGATACAGTCTTGAAGGTGTTAAGAACTTGAATGAATTCTTCTCGTTTAGACATTTGTTAGTCGCCTTGTGAAAACAATATTTCTCAGTATTGAATAGATGAAAATGACTGTTTATTGTGTTACTTCCTTTACGCAACGAAAACCGAAAATCGGTAGTGTGTCTGCGGGGTTACTTCTGAATCGGTATGCGACTCGTGCACCTTGTGCATCAACACTCCAGGAGCCTCCGCGCAAGACGCGAGTCGTTTTTATGTTTTTGTAGTTAATGGTTACCCATTCAATATTTTGCTCATCAGAATATGGATTTCGGTGAGGTGAACTTGCATAGAACTCAGCATTGTATGCATCAAGGCACCACTCCCAAACGTTACCACACATATCATATAAATCGTATCTGTTTGCTGGATAGCGACCAACGGGTGTAGTACCGCGTGTATGGTAGTAATAGTTTGCTTTGCCACGGCCGATTGCATCTCCCCATGGGTATTTCTTTCCCTCTAAACCGCCGCGTGCTGCTTTTTCCCATTCTGCCTCTGTTGGTAGGCGTTTGCCTATCCAATCAGCATACGCCATCGCTGCGTACCAACTGACCCGAGTGACTGGGTGGTTATCTTTTCCATCCGGAAAGTCATCACCAGACCAATGCCTCAAGTAGGATCCGTTGTGGTGGACTATAGAGATATGTTTTTTGAACCATTGCGGTTTACGCCACTGCGGGTTTGCATCAATGAATTCTTTATACTGTGCATTGGTTACAAGGTATTTATCTATGCAGAATGCGTCAATATAGACTGTATGTGCGGGTTTTTCACGCTCATTTGCCTTCTCCTCATTGCTCCCCATCCGAAATTTTCCTGCTGGAATAAGTGTCATATTATCTGGGACATTGGTAATTAACTGGATAGATTCTGGAATAACATCATTAACATTTTGCCTTGTTGGTGCTGTGCCTTCCTCTGGCATTATTGGTTCTGCAGTGTTTGGTTCAGTAGATTGGGATTCGGTATTTATTTGTTGAATATCATCAGCGGGGGGCTCAAATATGTCTTCTTCAGACAGAAATGTATCCAAATATGCTTTTCGTTTTTGTGGGTCTATTAGGGTGTCGCGTGCTTGATTTAGGAGTGTTCGCCCTGCTCTTCTGTTTTACCATCAGCACGCGGCCGTCCTCCTGCACGCAACGAAGAAGCATAGAGTTTTTTGTGAGCAACCTCTACACGGTTCACGATTGTCAATTCGTCTAATCTTTGAATTTCATCTATAGAGAATCCCAAGACCTCAAAGTAATCAATCCGTTCACCGATAGTCAGCCCTGCAGCATTGAGAATATTCATTGTTTCATCAATAGTAAGTCCATGCTGCTGTACCCCTAACCGTAAAAACCCCTTGCGTTGTTCATCAGTTATAGTGGGTGAGACTGCTTTGAGTTGATTAATGAAGGTAATAAATGCATCGCGTTCGCGCATATTCAATTCTTTTCCTCAGATTTATTTTATTGAAACATATCAAACGTAGGATTATGTCGTAATAGGTTTTACACAACGAAAACCAATGATTCTGTTTGTTATCCAAGGCGTTAACCCGTCGCGATTTGAAACACGTGCCTTATGTTCTGCTGAGTACCATGAACCACCCCGTATCACACGTGATGTTTTAGATTTTGTAAAGTCTTTTGTTATACTATCAATACTACCACCAGAAACGGGATTATAACTTTCGGAAGATATATAAAATTCTCTATCCCACTCGTCAATACACCATTCGCTTACATTGCCAGTAAGGTCAAACACATCGTATTCGTTCGGTGGATACTTTCCTACAACTGTCGTTGTTCCAATATTTCTGTCAAAGTTTGCCTTTGTTGAATCTATCAAATCTCCCCATGGATACTTTTTGCCTACTAATCCACCCCGTGCTGCTTTTTCCCATTCTGCCTCTGTTGGTAGGCGTTTGCCGACCCATTGTGAGTATGCCACCGCTGCGTACCAGCTAATATGAACGACTGGATGGTTCGCATGTTCTCTCCAAGTAATTGTTCCTATTCCAATGGTGAAGGTAATATCCATCGTGGTATTCATTGGTGATGGACGGACCTCCAATCTTTCCAAGTTCGTACCATTTCAGGGGTTTACGCCATTGTGGGTTTGCATCAATAAATTTTCGCAATGAGTAGATACGGGATTCAAA
>JAAXHO010000298.1 GCA_012270795.1 Candidatus Poribacteria bacterium | reverse complement strand
TAGATATACAATAGGTTTGGGGGGTGTGAATCAGGATTTTCAGGAGAAGACTTCTGTATTAGATTGAATTGCTTAGTAGTTTACTCGGCAATTAATATTGGTATTTTGGACATCCTAAATTCACCCCCCTTTATCCCGACCCCCCAACCCCCCGCAAGCGGGGGGCTAAGAATAGCAAGCGAGGGGAAGGGACTTTTGGATCTATTTAGGTTCGTCTTTCATATAATAAATGTTTAGCGAGTGAACCACTTAGTAGAAGGGATTTACTTAATGAAGTTCTTGTCTTTATACAATTTGTATTCAAAGCTTTCTATGAGTGCATCGTAACTTGCAGATATGATGTTTTCAGATACGCCGACTGTTCTCCAACTTATCTGTCCGTCCCCTGCTTCAATGAGTACTCGGACTTTAGAGCCGGTACCTGCTTTTGTGTCTAAGACCCGCACTTTGTAATCTATCAATCTGACTGTCCGTAATTCAAGATAGTAGAGTTCAAGTGCTTTTCGGAGTGCGGTGTCCAAAGCGTTGACAGGTCCGTCGCCATCTGCGGCAGTATGTATGTCTTCTCCATCAGGGGTTGTTACTTTCACGGTTGCTTCAGATCGCATGGTGTGGTCTGAAAATTTCTCTATGATGACACGAAAACCGAGATGTTCAAAGAAGGGTTCATATCCATTGAAGATTTTATGTGTCAAGAGTTCAAATGATGCTTCAGCGGCTTCATATTGATATCCTTCATTTTCTGCTTTTTTTAGTTGGTTGAAGAGTTCCAGGACTTGGGGTGAATTCTTATCATAGTTAGGGTACTCTTTCTCGATTTTTTTCATGATAGTGCCGCGACCCGCCTGGTCAGAAACGAGGATGCGTTGTGTGTTTCCGACCTTTTCAGGCTCAATATGTTCATAGGTAAGCCGATTTTTACGGATGGCATCTGTGTGTAGCCCTCCCTTGTGTGCAAAAGCGGAACGTCCGACATAGGGTTGTCGTTCGTCGTGGGGTAGGTTTGCCAGTTCACTGATTATTCGGGAAACGGTGGTAATTTCTTGTAATTGACTTTCGGTGAGACATTCAATACCTAATTTGAGTTGAATAGTTGGTATAATTGAAGCGAGATTCGCGTTTCCGCATCTCTCCCCGTAGCCGTTGAATGTGCCTTGTATGTGATTTGCGCCAGCTTGGACAGCTAATACTGAGTTTGCTGCGCCCATTCCTGCATCGTTGTGTGCGTGAATACCGATAGGCAATGCGAGTGCGGAGATTGCGGTTTTTACACCTTCCTGAATTTCTAAAGGTAATCTTCCGCCGTTGGTATCACATAGCACTATACAATTTGCTCCGCCCGATGCAGCGGCATGTAGTGTCTCTATCGCATAATCGGGATCATCGGTATAACCGTCAAAGAAGTGTTCTGCATCGTATATGACTTCACGTCCATTTTCTACAAGATATCGAACGGAACTTTCAATTAGTTCTAAGTTTTCTTCTGCTGAAACGCGTAGAACTTCGGTTGCATGCAGCTGCCAACTTTTACCGAAAATAGTGACGATTCTTGTACCTGTATCAAGTAGTGCAGAAAGGTTTGGGTCGTCCTCTGGGGTGAATGCGGGATAGCGTGTACTGCCGAATGGAACGACTTTTGCTGTTTTTAATGTTAGGTTTTTTGCGCGTTTAAAGAACTCAATATCTTTTGGATTTGAACCGGGGTACCCACCTTCGATGTAGTGTATACCCAATTTATCAAGTGCTTCTATGATAATAAGTTTGTCTTCAACGGAGAATGAAACGCCTTCGGCTTGACTTCCGTCTCTGAGCGTTGTATCGTAAAATTCAACCATGTTGTGTCTCTTTCAGCAGTTTTTATTTTTACTAACTGGAATTTTATCACATTTCAAGCCAAAAGTCAAAATTAAGTGTGTAAAGTTTTTGCTTCTGTCTGAACCAGGATTTTCAGGATTTTCCTCAACAGGTTTTATTCCCAAAGTTGACATCAATCCGCATTAAAAAGCCTTGATGAGGTAATCCTTGTAATCTGATAATCCCGAGAATCCCGGTTCAGACAAGTGAAAACAACTTTACTCACAATTCATGCCAAAAACTTTACACACCCTCTGAAGATGTTTTTCTTTTTTAATCTAAGGATTCATGCTAATATAAGAAGCATGAGAACCTTTAGTATTTTTATATTTTTATGTGTTTTATTACTATCAAGTTGTGGCATTCTGAGAACAAAGTCTGTTGAAACGCCCCCTCCGATTCCGGCTGTTGATCCACTTGAGACGTTGCATACTGAGATTGAAGATGTTTTGAAAGATATGCTATTTTCAACTGCGAGTATTGGCATAAAGGTGGTTGCGGTGGAAACGGGTGAGATGATATATGCGAAAAACGCACAGAAGTTGCATCATCCTGCTTCCACTACAAAACTCTTTACCGCAGCAACAGCGTTGGCGAAACTTGGATCAGAATTTCGGTTCACCACAGCCCTATATACAGACGCAGAAAAAGGGGCACAAACAATAAACAGTATCTATCTCAAAGGTTGTGGCGATCCCATTCTTAAGACAGAGGATGTTGTGAATTTGGTAGTAAAAGTTGCAGAGTCTGGTATTTTGTCTATTGCTGGCGACATTATCGTGGATGAGTCGTATTTTGACACGGTTCGTGAGGGGCCTGGATGGATGTGGGATGACCGTCCGTATTTGATAAGTGCGTTGAGTATACGAAGTCTTGAACCCGACCCAAAGACTGCAAGTAGGGCAATAGCTTGTGGACAACTTCTGAAGAAAACGCTGGAAGAAAAAGGTGTTAAGGTATCGGGTCAAGTCATTGTAGGTATTGTTCCTTCTGACTTTCGTATCCTTGCTATTCATGAATCTCTGCCGCTTGCTGATATTGTTACATTGATGAATAAGCCGAGTGACAATTGGATTGCTGAGATGCTATTTAAGACGCTTGGTGCTGAGGTGAAGGGTGAACCGGGCTCTTGGCAAAAGGGTAGAGAAGCGATCAGTGCGTATTTAGTAGAGATTTTGGGGCAGCCGTCTGTTCATCGCTTTGTTGATGGTTCTGGTCTTTCACGTTACAATCTTGTCAGTGCGGAATTACTTACGCAACTCTTGGTGGGTATGTATCATGATTTTGAGTTGATGCCGGAATTTACGTCATCGCTTCCGATTGCTGGCGTTGATGGCACGTTAAGAAGTCGGATGCGCGGGATGTATGCTGCGAAGACGTTGCGTGCGAAAACGGGGACGTTGAGTGGTGTATCTGCGCTTGCTGGTTATACGCGTAGTGCTGATGGTGAGGTGCTTGCGTTTGGTATTTTGATAAGTCATTATGTTGGTTCTGCGGTGGCTGCGCGTGGGGTTCAGGATAGGATTGGGAATTTATTGACGGGGTTTCGTCGACGTGGCATAAGGATACGCAAATAATACAAGTTTTCTGTGAAATATACCATGAAATTGTTTTCATATTAGGGTAAAATTCTTGTCAGTAAGAATTTCTTGTGATATAATATTCGTTGTAGACTGGATAAAAGCACTGCCAACATTCTGACACCATTATCTTGAGGAGAATTTGAGGAATATAATATGATAATTTGAGGAATATAATATGATATATGAAAGCCAAACGGTGCGACACAAATCACGAATTTCATTTGTTCCTAAATTTCTACGTAAGCTTGAAGATGAATGTAGATCTCGCTGGTTTGATTTCAACGGTCCCGATACACGGTCTATCCTGCATCAGAAACTAACTGCAAACTTGGATGAGTTAATATTCCCCTTTAAAAATGCTGGTGAATTTACTATGCTTATCCCCCAGCAGCAAGCATTTTTTAAATCTGATTTAACTGCTTCACATAGTGTTTCCATAAGTAAAGCGGTAACTTTACCACAAACTATCGCTGCGATTGTGGATAAACTAATAGTTCTAATCGGTGAGGATGAAAATCATCTCTTTTCTACATGGACAGCAGATGATATTCAGAGATTAGTTACGGCTCGAGACAGATTAAAAAATGCAGCTGGAGAGAATGAAAATCACCCCTTTGTTCCACTGATAGATTTCATTGCAAATCTAATTAAAAATAGTAATGAAGTTTCTGGTCTCCTTCCACATGAAACTGAAAAACGTAGAATCCCAGCAGAAACTGTTGCACATAAACCCCATCGTTTGGAAAAGACAGGCCGTCCCGCTATGCTTCCTTATTTAAAACTAGCCGACCTTTTAAAGCAGGAAATTGATAATCGCCGAAACCCAGCAGAAACTGTTGCACATAAACCCCATCGTTTGGAAAAGACAGGCCGTCCCGCTATGCTCCCTCGCTTAAAACTGGCGGACCTTTTAGCGAAAGAAGTCGATGGCAATGCATCTGAGGAGGCAGATACAGGAAAAGCAGTAGGCAATGAAATATGTTAACTGGAACTATGTATGATCCAAACTATATCCCTTTGCGGGGTGACGTAGTTGATATTGACTTTGATCCTCAAGCGGGGAAAGAAATTTGGGATGTGCGACCTGGGCTTGTTATCTCCTCATCAGACTTTCATCTCAAGAAAAATTTAGCGATTATATGTCCGATTACCAAGACCAAAAGAGGTGGACCTTTTGAAATTGAAATTCCTAAAGGACTTGATGTAAATGGGTTTATACGAACAGACCAGGTTAAAAGTCCTGATTGGCATGCAAGAAGGGCGGTATTTCGGTGTGAAATACCTTATGATACGGTAATTGCAGTTTCTCAGATATTAGAAACGATTATATGGGGTGAATAGTAAGTTTTAGTGAATCGTGAACACAAAAACAATACTTGAAATCATTGAGAATATTAGTAATCCTGAGAAAGTTGGGACAATACCTGAAGTCTGGCAAGAAGAGCTGCGGAATTCCGAGTTATCGCTCATAGACAACGCGATAATTGAGGCTTACTTGCTTGAACGGGATGGTAATATTCTTGAAGCGATAGAAAAATGGCGTTCCATTGCAAATATTGCAAAAGGAATAGATAACGTCCTTACAGCACATGCATGGTTTTCTATCGGTGGTCTCCTCTTGAATCGCATTCCGGAAGATGCCCTCTTAGCTTACGACAATGCAATTAACCTGAAACCTGATAATGCTATTTTCTATAATAATCGAGGTGCCACGAAATCCCTTTTAGAACAATATGAGTCCGCTATATCTGACTTTGATGAAGCAATACATCTGAATCCTGAGTATATGGAGGCATATTACAATCGGGGGAGAGCAAAGGATGTACTTAATAACCATGAGGAGGCAATCTCCGATTATAACGAAGCACTACATCTAAAACCAGATTATGCGGAGGCTTACAATTATCGAGGGATTGCCAAATGTGCGTTAGAACAACATGAGGCTGCGATAACTGATTTTAATGAAGGTATACGACTTAAACCGGAAGATGCCCATGCTTATTTCATACGTGGGCATGCGAAGGACATGTTAGGATACTATGAGGCTGCGATCTCTGATTTTGATGAGTGTATTAAACGTGAACCGAACTGCGCTCAAGCATATTCATGCGGGGACATGCGAAAGATGTATTAGAACGTTATGAGGCTGCGATCTCTGATTTTGATAAAGGTCTTCAACTCAAACCCGATGATGCCCTTGCCTACTTCAGACGGGGTTCTGCAAAGGATGAATTAGGACACTATGAGGCTGCGATCTCTGATTTTGATGAGTGTATTAAACGTGAACCGAACTGCGCTCAAGGATACTTCATGCGTGGTTATGCAAAATATGGACTAAAACAGACTGTGGAAGCAAGGGCAGATTTTCAGAAAGGCTTGGAATTGGCGGAGCAAGAAGAAAATGAGGAGCTCATAGAGGAAGTTAAACAATCACTGCAAGAACTTGATAATTTGGACTGAAGCGATTAGGCATATCAGATAACGGGTGGAGGTTCACCGACGACAGACTTTCCATCTTTCAACAAGGGTTCGGCGTTGCCCCATAGCCGGCTTCCGTCTTGTGAGAGTAGGGGTTCTGGGGAGTATTGTGCGAGATATGCCCGTCGCATTTTGTCTGTTGAGTTTGTTCCGCTACAATGAAAGTTTATGCTTGTGAATGCGACAATACTGCCGGCAGGAACGATGGCAGGCACACCTTTCTCAGGTCCGAAATACCCGATCATATCGTTACTGCCTTCCTCTCGGATATGCTTTACCCAAGAGCGGATGCCGATATGCGAAAACGGCATGACGTATACTGTGCCGTTTTCTTCGGACATATCGTCAAGGGCACACCAACAGGTGAGATATCGTTTGTGGTTGGGATACCCGACGTAGCCTGAATCTTGATGCCAACTGAATTTCATACCAGTCTCTGCCCCTTTGACAACGTACTGTTCCCAAAAGAGATATGCGGTATCACCCAGAGTAGCTCGACAAACTTCAGTCATCAGTTCACTGAACAGAAATTCACGGAGTTTCGGTTGTGTTCTAAAGCAGTTTGAGACAAAATAGCGTTTGTTCTTATGGTTTAGGCCGATAACATCTTTGTTTTCACGTTGCATTCGTTCTTCAATTTGAGAGATGAATGTCCCGCATTCACCCCGTAGCAATTTGAGGAATGGTTGTGGGATCACACTTTCTAGTATGAGATAACCTTCCTGCTTGTATTGCTGTTTTTGCTCGTCGGTTATTTTAATCAATCATAATCTCCTATTCGATATTGATTTTTTGAATTACCTGCCCGTTGCTTTCCCAATAGGTATGTTTTCCCTTTATGTAGTCGGAATCAGCTTCGGGTTGGATGTTTCCTGAGGTATCAATAGCTCTTGCGACGATGGTGTGTTCGCCGGTAGTTGGATTTTTCCAATCGAGATGCCAAATTTTCCATGCGAATTCGTCATCATCTCTTGGTTCAATTGTCACTTCTTGCCAAGGTCCGTTATCAATGCTGACTTCAACTTTTTTTATGGGTGCTCCCCATGCGGCACCGTATATTCTGTATTCGTCACCGATGCGTGTTACCTTGGCTGCTAGTGCTTTTAATTTTGTTCTTCCGACTGAGGTTTCCATCCAGACAGATTCACCGTCTGGGCGTTTTTCCTCCCGTATTGTGACGTAGTCGCGCCCCATAAATCTTCCCATAAAACGTGTGTCTCGCACTTCAATTCGTTTGAGCCATTTTACGGATGCGATTCCGTACCAACCGGGGGCGATCAGTCGTACGGGTGCGCCGTTATTTTGTGGCAATGGTTGACCGTTCATTTCGTAACATAGTAGATGGTTTTCGTCTGTAGCGTCTTCAACCGACATACTACGTGCAAAGTTTTGAGGCATTGTGATGTCTCTAATTTTCTCTTTTCTGCTGTCGTGTCCGAAGAAGATGACCTCTATTCCGTTATTTTTGATACCTGCTTTTTTGAGGATAGGGGCGAGTGGTGTCCCTCCCCATTTTGCGTTTCCGATTGCGCCGGTAAAGGTTGGAAAACCGTGATTTCCGGAACATTCTAAGGTAAAGTTAGTTTCTTTCTTGGGAAGAGATTTAATGTCCTCAAGGGTGAGTGTCATCTCATTTTCAACTAACCCACTGATTTCTAATTTCCATGTAGCGGGATCAATTTTTGGTCTGTTGTAGTGAGAGACGTTGAAAAATTTGTTGTTTGGTGTGATGAACGAGTTGAATTCGCTCCAATCTAGTAGTCCTCGTCTTGGAGCATCTTGGGGTTGATCAGCAAATGGAACAAGCGTTTCTCCTTCGCGGTTAGGAAATGCGTAAGCTGCCCAAGGGCTGAGCAATAGCCCGGTGAGTGTTAAACCCGTGTTTCGTATAAAATCTCTGCGATTCATGATATTATTTCTAAGCCTTCATTGCCGCGACGTAATTGAGGTTAACCTGTTTCCAGTTTACAACATTTTGCCATGCGTTGATGTAATCAGCGCGGCGGTTCTGATATTTGAGATAGTATGCATGTTCCCAAACATCCAGTCCGAGGATAGGTGTATGTTTCAGCAGGTGTGGACTATCCTGGTTTTTCGTTCCATAAATTTGAAGTTTCTTTTTGTCATTAACAACTAGCCATGCCCATCCTGAGCCGAATTGTGATTTTGCGATCGTCACAAATTGTTCTTTTGCCTTGTCAATAGAACCAAATGTAGCTTGCATTGCTTCAGCGACTTTTCCAGAAAGTTGCCTACCGTTTGGTATCATTGTGCTCCAGAATAGGGTATGGTTTGCGTGTCCACCTGCGTTGTTTACGACAGTTTGCATGATATCCTTAGGCACTTTCCCGATATTTCGTAGTAGACTTTCTATTGATTGGTCTGATAAATCATGATACTTTGCTAAAGCAGCGTTGAGTTTATTCACATACCCTTGGTGGTGTTTACCGTGATGTATTTCCATAGTACGTTTGTCAATATGTGGTTCGAGTGCATCATAGGCATAACGTAGCTTTGGAAGTTCGTAACTATGGGTATGGTCGTGCGCTTCATGTTGATCTGCATAAAGTGATAATGGGTTCTTTACAGCCAATATTCCGGCTATTGCGGTGCTTCCAGTTATCAAAAAATTTCTACGGTTCATTGTATCTCCTCGTTGTCATACCATTTTTATTCTATTTTCTCTCATTACCGACTGTAAGAAATAAAACGGTGAACAGCACAAACTGGCAGTTTATGCTACAATGAAGAGATTAATTAGAAATGGTATGATATTTTAAAACAGTATTTTAACAGACAAATTAGTTTGTGTCAAGAAACAAAATATTAAAGGAGTTGTTTTTCCCACCAGTGTATATAATCTTTGTTGCTGATGTTAGGAGATAGGCCTCTGTCGTTCATTTTTTTATTGTAGCTTTTCTCCATATTATTATCCCAATAGGATTTGATTTCATTGGATTCAGGAGTTTCTCCCATATCTCCGGTGGTTTCAATCCAGGTATTCAATCTGTTTCTCAAATCGTTTAGGACATTTTGATATTGTTTATCGTTAGCGATATTGTTGACTTCATAAGGGTCATTCTGTAAATCATAGAGTTCTTCTTTAGGGCGAGGCTGTTGAACAAAGTGTTGCTGTGCTTCGGTTAATTCGTCTTTTTCAGCAAGTATACGAATTAGTGTCCACAATGGGTATTGTGTCTTCTTGTATGCGTTGAATTGCATATAAGGTAATTCGGGATAGTAATTATGGATGAGTTTATAGTTTTTGGTGCGTATACAACGAATTCGGTCATCTGTTCCATCGCATCTGTCGCGTGCTGCGAAGATTGCGTCGCGAGTTGTTGCGTTTTCACCAAGAAAGATTTGTCCTTGTACATATTCAGGTATATCAATACCTGTGAGGGATAGTGACGTTGGCATAAAATCGATTCCGCTTACAAGTTCATTACTGACGGTGCTGGCATCAACATTGTTTGGCCACCGGACGATCAATGGGATATGTATGCCACCATCATATAGGAATTGCTTGCAACGTATATGAGCGCGTCCATGATCGCTGATAAAAAATACGATAGTGTTCTCAGTGAGGTCTTCATCATCTAAGCGTTTGAGTATTCTGCCCACTTTTTTGTCTAATAATTGTATAGTTTCCAAGTAGAGTGTCCAATCCTTGCGTATCAGTGGGTGGTCAGGGTAGTAGGGTGGCAACTTAACATCATCGGGATTAATTGGTCGGTCTGGATCGGGTTTAAAGGTGCGATGTGTGTCAGGTATATTGATTTGTGCGTAAAATGGTTGTCCATCTGCTCTTTCCCGCCAATCAATACCATCGAAAGGGTTATTTCGTTGGAAGTTGAAATCAGTTTTTCCGCGCCGGTTATAGGGTGGTCCTGGGCTGTTGCATGTAAAATATCCTGCTTTGCGAAAACAGTCTGTGATGAGATTCATATCTGTGCGCAAGGGTTTGTTTCTATTGCTGCGATGGTTATGTGCATCAAAATGGGTTTGGTAAGTTCCTGTGATTAATGCGGACCGGCTTGGGGAACACACGGGACATGTTACAAAAGCGTTTGAAAAACGTGTGCCTTCTTCAGCCAGTCTGTCAATATTTGGCGTTGCTACTGCGGGTGTTGCGTAGCATCCCAAATCGGGTGAAAGGTCTTCTCCGTAAATCCATAGCACATTTGGTTGTGTTGTTGCCAAATTTATCTCCTTTTATTTTCAAACTTTACCATGTTGTGAGTCGTTTGAATTTTTTCGCCATGTGTAATGTTTCTTGAAAAGACTATAACATGAATTCAAAATTTTGTCAAAATGATATTCAAAAGGGGTGTGTATGGAATCTCGGAATTCGCGGAAAAGATATCTATAATAAAATGTTTTGATGAGGATAAGGGATATTTATTTTTTGGCATTTTAGGAAAATATGTTAATATCCGTTAATAGATTTGTTTGTTTATTGTCGGTTTGATATTTCTTTTGTCTGAACCAGGATTTGCAGGATTACCAGATTACCAGGATTTACCACATCAAGGACTTTTGATGTACGTTTACGTTCCTTTATGAAATAGGATTTGATGAGGAAAATCCTGGTAATCTGGTAATCCTGTAAATCCTGGTTCAGACAAAAGCGTGGATACTACAAAAAGGTTTGTATTTACCAATTTAGAACCTAAACCAATATTTATCATAAATTACTAAGAATTCTTAAAACTGCATAACCCTTAAAAGATATGGAAAAAAGAGTATAAATTTGATATACTGTTTGCATATACATTCAAAGAGCAATTTATTGGATAGGACAATAGGTTCTGTACATTAACCCATCTACCTTAGAACAGATTTCAGAAATATGTACCAATTTCAAGTTGGTTTTTACAAAGGAGTTTAACAATGCTCAAACGATTCATTTTAAGCCAGTTATTTCTTGCTTTTATTATATTTTCGATCGGTTGTCAGGGGTTGCTGACTGAACAGGAATGGAGTGAAAACTACGCGCTTTTGAATGGAGTCGTCTCAACGAGTCCACAGATGATAGATGGTGACATTGCAACAGTCGGTGAAACACAGTATTTAAGTAATCAAAGGTTTTCTGGGTGGGGAACGGGCGTTTCGATCAAGTTGCCAGAAAAAAAGAGTATTCGTAAAATTGTTATACATTCTGATAATATCAAAAAGTTAGTTATCTATGCTGATAAAGGCGGTACGGCTTTGTCTGCTACAGATTGGCAGGTTTTAAAGGAGGTAAGAGGTATAAAAGAATCACCAATAGTGATACCAATTTTACATGTGCATCCTATTGACCATTTAAGGATTGTTGTTTCTGACACTACAGACGATGGGATTCTACGACGGAAAGAAAATGCTGAGTTCTACCAACAAACTTCAACAAGAGATAGACAATTTATGGGGAATTTCAGCAACAGAGGATTCCGCAGGAATTATCCAGCAAAAATTGGTGAAATTGGGATTTATGGATACAAGCCTAAAACAGATGGCGCGCCTGATTCAGAAAACAAACGTGAAGAGGAACTTGATGGGATTCTTGGGTCAAATTGAGATTTTATTTATTTTTGTGGTTGACAAATTGGTTGCAGGAATGTTATACTATTAAATAACTAATACTAGACAGAATTTGTCATAAAAATTATTTCAAATTCATTATATACTTGGAGAAAATAAAATGAATAATAGATTTGTTTTACTCATGCTCCTTTTCTGTTTTTGTGTGCTAACTGCAGGCTGTAGTGCCTTGTTATCACAGCAGGAATGGAGCGAAAATTATGCGCTTCTTGACGGTGTTCATTCAACAAATATCCAAATGACAGATGGTGATTTAAACACGGTTGGTACAACTGGTTCCTCAGATACATCCGGAAATCGTGTAGGTAACCCCAGTTCTTCACCTGAAGTCATTATTACTTTGCCTGAGAAAAAAGTCATACGTCGTATTGTAATACATTCGGACAACATAAAGAAATTTAACATTTATGCGGACAAGGGCGGGAGTGCCTTGTCAAAAACGGACTGGCAATTGATTAAGGAAGAAAAAAGTGTCAAATCTGGTCCGATTGTTGTTCCTGTCTTATATGCATATCCTACAGATAAAATTCGTCTTGTGATATTAGGTACTACGGATGATGGGGCATTGACTCGTAGAGAAACGGCACGTGACATTTCAAAATCACTTCTCTCCTCACAAAGCGGTTCTAGCTGAGGTCCTGCAGGTTGTGGGCCTGGAGGGCCCATCCGTGTTCGCGCAGCTGCTAAAATTAGTGAAATTGAACTGTTTGGGTATAAGACTGTAAGCAAAACCGAAGATGATCCGATTGATGCTCCCCAGGAACATCAAGTTGATGCGTTACTGTTTTAGATGAACATTAGATACTCAGTTTCCAGTTAATTTTATTTCTATTTAGGAATTATTTTTGCTGGAAACTGACTTTAAAATTCCATATTGCCGGCTATGAAATACTTTGCTTATGGATCAAATCTTAATATAAAACAGATGACGTGGCGGTGTCAGGATGCTGACCCTTTAGGTGAGTTTACACTGGAAGGATTTCAGTTAGTTTTTCGGTATTATGCAGATATTATTCCTGTTGAGGGAAAGTCTGTGAAAGGGGGTCTTTGGGAAATTTCAGAAGGAGATGAGAAAGTACTTGATAGTTATGAAGCATTTCCCCACCTATATGGCAAATACTACAAGAAAGACATTATGTACTATAGGATGCACGCTGATGTCAGAGATTTAGAATTACCATCCCATGGATATCTTGCGGGGATGCTTGAAGGAATGGAAAATTTCGGTTTATCCCCATTAGAAGATCTAAATCACAATCTTGGCAACGCCCCATCTGATAATATCAAAAGAAAAGGTGATCTTTTACAACCTGCGTTACAGATGATTGCAGATGCGATGGGACTTTCAATTGCAGATGATGATTCCAGTCACTATTGAGTATATTGTGTGTTCGTTAAATCTGGTTTAGAAATCCTTCCAACGATTGTGTGTTCGTTAAATCTGGTTTAGAAACCCCTCCAACGATTTATGAGATAGGTTGTAATAGTTTAAAGAATCGTTAACTCATCATCCCCACTTTCCTGAAGAACTTTGTCCAATTCCGCAGCAACCCCAGCGAAAGCAGCAGTTTGCGGTGAATCTGGGTGTCCAGCAACGATAGGGACACCGATGTCACCTGCGGTGCAAACTTCTGCGTCAAGTGGTATCTGTCCTAAGAGAGCAACGTTAAACCGTTCACTCATGTTTTTTCCGCCATCAGATCTGAAAATCTCTGTCTTCTCATTGCAATGTGGACAGAGGAAGTAGCTCATATTTTCGATAATCCCTAGTATAGGCACGCCAAGTCGTTCAAACATTGCAACGCCGCGCCGCACATCTGCGAGTGCGACATCCTGCGGTGTCGTAACAATCACTGCCCCTGTTAAGGGAATTGCTTGTGATAGGGTAAGTGCTACGTCGCCTGTTCCTGGTGGTAAGTCTATAATAAGGTAGTTTAATTCTTCCCACTCTACATCTGTGAGAAATTGGCGTATAGCACTGTGCAACATCGGTCCTCGCCAGATCATTGCCTGTTCTTCTGGGACCATAAATCCGATTGACATCAACTTTATGTTATGCCGAACAAGGGGTAATAACTTTCGTTGAGGGGTCGTCTGTGGTTTATCCTTTATACCCATCATTGTTGGTATGCTGGGTCCATAAGCATCTGCGTCCATCAGGCCGACTGCAGCACCTGCCTGTGCAAGTGATATAGCTAGGTTTGTGGCAACGGTTGACTTCCCGACGCCGCCCTTACCACTTGCAACTGCAATCTTATATTTAATGTTCGGTAATGTGATATTTTGTTGCGGGGTTGTTTGTTGCGGTGGCTGCTGTTGATTGCGTTTTCCAGAAATCTCAGAGCCGCTGATAACTTTTAGCTCAGGATGTGATTTCCCAGAAGGATTAGTTTTTTCTGTATCTTTGTCACCTTTTTTAAAAAATTTCAATGTATTTCCTCCTTCTTCAATATCTCAATACGTAATAATGCCATAAAAACTTCAGAATTGCCAATCTTTTTTCAGGATTATTTATGGTAGATTATGAAATTATGGTGAAATACGGAAATAATTATACACCTTCCTTGTAGGAGCGATCTCCGAATTGTGACCAATCCCTTTGATAGTCGGGAATCGGAGCTCCCTCCTACAACTCAGAATGTAGAATTAATTGTATAATTCACCATAATCTACCATAAATAACCCCGCACTTACAATAATATTAATTCCATTTTTTATCATGTTCTTGTATAATAACAGCAAATTATTTGGACTGAAAGGCAATACTATGAATATACTTATGTTACGTCACTCTGCTGGTTTTGAACATAGTTACCTTCCTGATGCGGAAGTAGCACTGAAGGCGATTGGAGCAGAAAACGGCTGGCGAGTCACAACTACCCATCGTTGTGATCGTATCTCTGCGGACAACTTAGCTAAACAGAATATTGTTGCCTTTGCGACGACAGGCAACTTACCGTTTGATGATTCGCAAAAAAGCGCGTTACTCAACTTTGTTCGAGAGGGAAAAGGCTTCTTTGGTATCCACAACGCGACTGACACTTGCTATGATTGGCCTGAATTTGGGGAAATGCTTGGTGGGTACTTCAATGGTCATCCGTGGCATGAAGAGGTTAATGTCATCGTTGAAGATACGGATCATCCTGCGACACGGATGCTCGGAAGTAGTTTTAAAGTTGTTGATGAGATCTATACTTTCAAGAATTGGTCTCGTGAAAAGACACATGTACTGATGCGTTTAGACAACGATTCTATTGATGTCTCTCGTGGCAATCGTGATGACAACGATTATGCTCTTGGATGGTGTCATTCTTATGGAAAGGGTCGCGTCATGTATACTGCCTTCGGTCATCCTGATGTGCTTTGGAGTCAATCGTGGTTCAGGGAGCACATCACTGGATGCCTCAAGTGGACTGGCGGATTAGAAGATTGATAAATAGTCATAGTTGTTACGACGGTGGGACAGGTTTATGTGCCTGTCCTAACTATACCCAGTTTACTAAATTGCCTAAGTGGTTGACTCGGCAATTAATATTGGTATTTTGGACATCCTAAATTCACCCCCCTTTATCCCGACTCCCCAACCTCCCGCAAGCGGGGGGCTAAGAATAGCAAGCGAGGGGAAGGGACTTTTGGATCTATTTAGGTTCGTCCTTCATATAATAAATGTTTAGCGAGTGAACTACTAAGTTGCCACCTACTTTAGAATACTCTTGTTGGAGGGGTTTCTAACCTCGATTTATGACAATTCGCATCAGCATTCGTTGTTTTTCTGTTTTTTTGTTTTCAATCGGGGTTAGAAACCCCTCCAACAAATAATAGGTAGCAACTTGGGTTAAATACTATGATTTAATCAGGCCTGTTGCCCGTAGGAGTGTTTCTTGTACTAATAATTCATGCGAAACTGGTCTGTCTGGTGGTTGTTCTCCGGTAATTGTAGCTAAGAACGCTTCCAGTTCCAGCTCATATAACCGCTGGCGGCCTTCACCTGCGATCTTCACGAACTGTTCGCCTTTGGGATATCCGTCCTTTGCTTCTTGTAAACAGAGGCGAATTGTATTGCCCGGTTCAAACGGTTCCACGATGATGGCACTGCCTTCCGTGCCATAGACCTCAAATCGGCGTGCCATAGGTTTTGGTTCAATGGCAGAGATTGTAATAAAAGCCATTGCTTTTTCAAATTCATAGACGGTGAGTGTATTATCTTTGAAGGGTTCTATTGATCCTCCGTCGTTTCGGAGAAAACTCGTTACCTTTTTGGGTCTACCTAACATCCAGACAATTTGGTCCAGAACATGTCCGCCTAAATCAAAAAAGATTCCACCTGTATGTTGACTTATCCGTATCCGTGCTTCATAAGGGACATTTGTTGACATGTGCGCTCGAACTGAGAACACGTTCCCCAAAAATCCTGATCGTGCCCATTCTGTCACTTGTTTGAAGCTGGAATGGTAGCGCAACATATATCCCAACTGAACTAGTAGTGATTTTTCTTGAGCTGTTTTGATAACGCGTTGCCACTGTTCCCAGTTTTCTCCGGCAGGTTTGTCGTACCACACGTGTTTACCAGCATTGACAATTTGTTCTGTTTGATTTAAGCTTTCAGCGTTGTTGCCTTCTGAGGCGATAGCAATAATTGTCTCATCTTCTAACATTTCGTCTGCCTTGTTAAACCAGTGGATATCATCAGACCAACCACCGTTTGCTTGCAATTTTGAGCGTTGTTCTTCGTCCGGTTCAAAAACCCCGGCGATCTCTACATTTGGGTTGCTGATCATAGCATGTAGTTTTCCGCGTGCATGTCCGTGTTTAGTACCGTATTGTGCCATCCGTATTTTTGCCATATTTTTTTCCTATAAAAAAGTTATACCATATCTATTAAATTTTCTCTCCATTACCGGCTGTTAGAATGAACCGGAGAACCGCACAAACTGGAAGTTTATGCTACAAAGATTAGCACAAACTGGAAGTTTATGCTACAAAGATTAGAAATGGTATTAGTTTACAAGTTTGCTATTCCGTTGAAACAACTTCCAACTCCGCCCTGGGAGGTCGGCGCGAAATACTTCTACATTTCCACGGTCAGCCATTGTTACATAACAGGTGCGACCATCAGGCCCGCCAAAAGCGATGTTGGTACATAGTTTACCAGTTAATGTAACTTCCAACAATACCTTCCCATCAGGTGAAAGTTTGGCGATGGTTCCTTTTCCGTGTCGTGTTACGTACAGATTGCCTTCAATATCACACCGCATCCCGTCCATGTTGAAATCTGGGAATTGTATAAGCAAGCGTTTGTTGCTGATCTCACCTTCAGGTGATAGATCGTATATCCAGATGTTTCGTTGCGCAGATTCGTTGACATAGAGTATTTTTTCATCAGGACTGACTTCTATTCCATTTGTGGTACCCATGTCTGCTTCCAACAGCGTAACCGTGCCATCTGTGTCTACTCTCCAGAGTTGACCAGTTGACTCACTCCAATTAGGGACGCTTGCGTAGAGGATATCATTCGCACCAATGGCGAGGTCATTGGGTTGATTCATATTTGGTTCGTGTGCATGGACACTTATCTCACGAGTCTTCATGTCCACCTTCAGTACGTTGTGGTTTGTGTAGTCAGCGATAAACATATATCCTTCACTGTTGAAACGGATACCATTACCGATACTTCCAGTAGGTAGTTCGATGAAAACACTTGTTTCACCATCAGGTGTTACTTTTCCGATAGTGTGTTGCCGTTCAAAGTTTACTGCATATAGGTTGCCGTCTGCATCACAAGCTGGTCCTTCAATTCCAGATGTGAATCCATTGACTGGGGTGAATTCGCTACTAACAAATAGTTTATCGTTCATTAAACAATTTCCTTGTTATTATAGTAGAATCCACAATTAAGTTTACACACGAAAGACTACCCCCCTTTATCCCCCCGCAAGCGAGGGGAGATCAGACAGGTGCAAAATGTATAAGTAATTATGATTTCCACTATAATAGTACGCTGGCGTTAGGGTATTAGACAGACTTTTCCAAAGTTCTTGCGTGTCTCGAGCAGTTGATGTGCTTCATCTGCGTTTTCTAAAGGAAGTGTGCGATCTATTATAGGGATTAATTTCTTCTGTTCAGCGAGATGTACGAGTGTTTGCAGTTCAGTTTGTGTGCCTAATGCGGAACCCATGAGGGTTAGTTGTTTTTGGTACATTTTGCGGATGTTTATTTTACCGATGTTGCCTGTAGTTACCCCACAAGATACGAGTCTTCCGTTTTTTGCGAGACTATTAATACTCTGTTCCCAAGTTGCTTCACCCACATGTTCTAAGACTACATCAACGCCGCGACCGTTTGTCAATTCAAGTATTACCTCAGAGAAATCGATATCGGTGTAGTTTATTGTGAAATCCGCTCCATTTTCTTTTGCCCGTGCTAACTTTTTGTCAGTGCTTGCTGTTGCAAAGCTGCGTGCCCCGACAAGTTTTGCGATTTGTAAGCCTGCACTTCCGACACTTCCTCCCGCACCGAGTATTAGGATGTTTTCTCCTGCTTTGAGTTGTGCGCGCGTGATGAGCATGTGCCATGCTGTGAGATAAGCGATGGGTAATGCTGATGCTTCGGTGAAAGATAACGGAGCTGCTATTTGAATCGCATTTTTTGCAGGAGCTTTGACGAACTCGGCATAACCTCCGTCAGTTTGAAACCCAAGAAGCTGCTGGGTATCACATAGGTTTTCATAACCGTTGATGCAGTCGCTACAGACACCGCAGGGAATACATGGTGCAAGGAGAACACGGTCCCCGATAGTGAGGTCGGGGTGCGTGCCGAAAATTTCAACTATTTCGCCTGCTATATCAGAGCCTAAAATATGGGGTGTACCCGTTTCTGTGAGTTTTTGTTTTATCTCAGGTCGGTTGCGGCGTGCATGGATGTCAAGGTAGTTGACAGCACATGATTTGACTTTGACGAGGATTTCATTGGGACCAAGGGTAGGTTTTTCTACCTTTTGATACCTCAATACGTCAACTTCGCCTTGTTCTGTGAACGCAATTGCTTTCATTGCCATCAATTTCCCAATGAGTCAGAATGTGTACGCCAGATGGAATCTGTAATTCTAAAATCACCAGTCCGTTATTTTGTCTAATAGCCAAAACAAATTTGGACTGACTGTAAGACCGAGAATTCCACTAATGCAAATATATCCACTAATACAAAAATAACAGAATCCTTTTATCAGAATTTCTAAATCTACCATAGATCTATTCCTTTCAATAATTTTAGTAATTTAGCGCAACTTGAAAATATTATAACATTTTTTTGCTATACAGAACAGACAAATATTTTGTCTGTGAAAGTTATACCATTTCTAAAATATAATTTCTCATTAGCTACGGAGATCTGGTAGGAGCGACCTCCCGGTCGCGACCGGGAGGTCGCTCCTACCGAAGAGAGGTGCCCCAACCAGCAATAACAGTGGAATTCCTTAATGAGACAATATTTTTTAGAATTGGTATTAGTATGCGTTTGATGGATGCGCAAACTAAAAGTTTGTGCTACAAAGTGTGGTTTGGATTGAATCAAAGCAGTTTAAGAAGATGCTCTGTCACCCCTCACGGCTGCATTTTCAGGTCTGCCCATTTTGTCGTCAGTTTACCATTGGCAGATATAAGTCCTCTCAGGCGAACGGTGGCTAACTGTTCCCGTTCCCCTGCATGTGATACATCCTCTATGCGATAATAATAGACGGTGTTCGGTTTTGCGGTGGTGTCTGTCCATGTGTATTCGTTGCGTTCACCTGTTGTGCCTGCACCTTGTATTATGGTGGAGTTGACGACTTTGAATTCGCCATCTTTTGTTGTGCTGCGGTAGATGTAGAAGCCTGCATTGTCTACCTCTGATTCGGTTGTCCATTTGGGGATAACGCCTGCGTCGGTGTGTTCTGCTCGGAAATGAGATAGGTTGACAGGTAAAGGTTCACCACCCCACTCGAGGTATATTTTGACATCTGGATTCTTTTTTAGGAGTTCAAAGAGAGGTTCTCTATCCGCAATTGGGTTTCCTTCAAGGTGTAACATTTGCAGACTTACTAATCCTGTTAGGGAGCTTAAATCCTTAATTTGGTTATTACTGAGCAATAATCTGTTTAGATTTGTCAGTCCTGCAAGTGGCGTTAAATCACTAATGTGATTGTTCCGAAGATCCACGACCTTCAATTGTTTCAATGCTATGATGGGAGCGATGTCTTGAATTTGATTGTCCCAGAGGTACAAATACCTTAGATTCAGTGCATGTTGAATTCCGATTAGGTCTGTTATCTGGTGTTCAGGAATATTTCGTGTTCTTGTTTTTCGGATCTCTTAAGGGTCGTGAGTTTAAGCATATCCAGTTGTGTAATTGAAGTTGTAGGTGTTAATGCGAGTGCCTCGTGAACAGCTTTTGCTAAATTTGCATCAGGGATTGGTACAACTTTCGAGGCAAGAAAAGAGGAAATAGAAACACTAAATTTTCCAGTTTTAAAGTTCCCGTGTGAATCCATAACACCAAGAGATACGACAGTAGAATCTGCTGTAATATTGGTTGTTACAAATTCTACAGTGCTGCTATAGCCACTTAATTCTTTACAATCTATCAATCCTTGTGCAGCTTGTGTAATTAACATTGCATGATGGAGTCCATCGGGATCGGCGATTTCAAATTTTAGACGGATGGAAATCTGTGTAGAGTTGACCTCTGGTGTTAGCATTTTTATCATTGTATTATCATTTATTGCAGTCTCATTAGTGTTGAAATAGCGATGAGTCCTCAGCCATTTGGCAGCACAATACGACAATTGATCTGGGGCAGCACCGTAAGACATAATATATACATCATTTCTGAAATCGTGGTTCAATCCGAAGGCGTGTCCAAGTTCATGGAAAATAACTGTCCAAGCGCGAATGTAGTGGTTTTGAGGTATTCTTTCAATGTTAGCGAAGTCAAAATTAGTAGAACGCAATAATACGCGCCCCTTGGAAGAGCTGCCAGAGCCAATGCCACTAATTTGAAATTCAACGGTGTTTGGATTGTATAGGTCTATCCAAGATAGATAGATAACGTTTTTTGACCTATCAATTTTATCATTAATTTCTGTTTCGGCTGCACCGTATCTTGAAGGGTCACCATAGTAATGTGTATAGTAATGTGTATTGTCGAATTTTCCTATAACTTGTTGCACAATTAGTTGATCGTTTTCATCAGTTTCTAATTTGAATGTTTTTCTGTCGAATCCGTGCCGTTCCATTTCATCGGCAAAAAACTTTTGAACGTCTTTTACGAGTGAACTCAGCGTTGCGGGAACACTTTCTTGCGGTTCAATGTCGTTAGGATAAAAGTAGATCACCCGCACGACATATTCGGAGGTGTCGTCTTGTGCGAAACTGTTCGGTAAAAAGGCAAGCATTGTAAAAGTAAGTAGCGTAAGTATAAAATATGGTGTTGTTTTCATGGGTTGTCCTCTTTATTTGATGTTGCTTGTTCCCACTGATACGGAAATTTGTTTCTAACCGTAGGCACCGTGATTGAGAAAGCCTAATAAACGTCGGAGGCGCGGGTTTGCGTCTTGATAGATCGATTCTGGCATGTTATAATTCATGAATGGATAAAATTTGTGACCGACCAGTCGTCGAGCGTAGGTTATTTGTGTGATATAACGGGTGCGTTGGCTCTGATTGGGACCGCCACGGTGCCATACCTGATTGTTGAACATAATGACACTGCCTGCTTTGCCGAGGTTGTATTGGACCTTGTCTTCCCATTCTGTGCCATCTATTGGGTTGGGAGGCGATGCACCAAAAAGATGTGATCCTGGAATAACCTCTGTTCCCCCATGTTCAATCTTAGTTACATCTGTAAGGTAGTAGTTTGCGGTAAAGAGGAGCACGGGGAGTTTTACGTTTTTTGGCGGTTCGCCTTCTGTGACGAGGTAGTGTGGTGAGTCGTCTTGATGCCATGATGTGATACCGCCGCCAGGACGTGTTTGGAAGGAGTTATTGTGTATGACGTGGCATTCCCCTGCAATTAGTGCTTCTGCAAACGAGACAATCGGTTCCAGGTCAAACAATCGTAGGTTTGCCTTGCTATGTTCAAACATGCGGTGACATAAATGCATGGTCGATTCGTAGTTTCCGCTATTCAAACCATTGGGATTGTTTTCAAGTGACCACTCTAAATCTTGCCGAAGTTCTGCACAGTGATCAGGGGTCAACACGTTTTGTAGGAATAGACATCCGTCACGGTGAAAGGTTTCAACCCATTCTTGAATTTGTTCTGGGTTGACGTTTTGTTCTGACAAGTAAGATATTCGTTCCATCTATTGCTCCTAACTGTTTTACTTTGCTGACGATTAATTCCTATAAACTTTGATCGTAGTATCTTCAGTATTTCTGTTTTCAGTTAGAAGGTTTGCCGCCAATAATGATGAGGAAAGCACTGTCTTCGTTTGCGTGTACTGCATGATCAATATCAGCTGTGAATGTAACAGATTCCCCTTGGACGAGTGTAACATTACAGGTTTTTGATGTAAAAAGTATGTTGCCGCTGAGTGTAATAACTGTAGCAGTTGCAGGAGCCGAGTGTTCGTCAAGGGTTGTCCCCTCTTTCATACATACGAGCACGACGGTCATTTCATCGCCCCGTGCTAGCGTCAAGGATGCGCGACCAGAAGTAGCGGCATCTGCATCTTTCATCAACTGTTCTGCCATTGCTGTAAGTGGAAATCCCTTTATTTGGGATAAGTTGAGATCTATCGGTTTGTATGGTCTTTCAAAAGCTTTATTCAATATGTAACTCCGTGTTGTTTATAATTATACCGATTCTAATATAACGTGAGTTCGGTAAAACTTTAATCTATGCTGGAATCGGTGTTGCAAACACTTCTACCCCCCTTTATCCCGACCCCCCAACCCCCGCAAGCGGGGAGCTAAGAATAGCAAGCGAGGGGAAATCTTCTTATTTGAGAGGAAAAGCAGACAATGAAAGTTGAATTAGACTTTTACCGAACTCACGTTAATATAATAAAATATATAATTAATGGGACACTTTTGTAGCGTAAACTTTTAGTTTGCGTCCTTATGACACAAACTAAAAGTTTACGCTACAACTTCTGTTGTCCGTTATGTTCCAAAATAGATTTATTTAAAGTGTCCCAATAATTTCAAAGTTCACTATAAATGAGGTCGCATTATAGGTTTGTGTGAAATGTAATCTAATACGGAAACCCAAACTGGCAGTTTATGCTACACACAAACTGGCAGTTTATGCTACAATAAAGAGACATTATCAATTAGAAATGGTATAAGATTTCTATGGTAAATTCTAATGGTATTTGACACATTCGGTGAAGCGGTAGGTGATGGATTTTAACTCATCAAAAATGGGTGTGTTTGAATAACATTAAAATCTACCATAGAAAATTCCTATTAACTAACCTATCATCCTATTGAAGCTGCGACGATAATACCGAGTGAGACAAGGACACCTGCAACCGCAATCCCCGCTGCGACGTTGTTATCTTCTGCGATCTGTCGGTTGAGGTCGTACGGGGTTGCTAAATCAAAGATTTTGTAACCCACCATTAAAATGATTAAACCAACAATGCTAAAGACTGCCACTAAGATAATATCGCGTGCAATAATTTTCCAAGGAAACAGCGAGGGATCTTCTGAGGCATCACCGTTCTCCTGTGCATTTGCTGTTGTAACAAAAACTGCAAAGACACAAAGTGCTACGATTACAAGACAGAAGGTTGTTGATACGATTCTTTGGGCTTTCATGATTCCTCCTAATGGGATGTTATCCCATATCTATGTTTTTTTGTTAATCTATTTTCAATCAAAATACCGATTACATTCTTTAGATACTTTACCTAAAAAGGAGAATTTATTCAACATCTTTTAGCAATTGAAATTGCATTTCAGTCTGAATGTGTATTTGTTTTATGAAGATCACGTCTTTTTCAGGAATGTAACGCCATCCGGATGTGGTCTCTTCAAGCGATTCTACTTTAGGGATTTCGAAAGCAGCATCGTCGGTGCCGTTATCTGTCTCCGCAATTTGTGCGCGAATAACTGTTGGGGATTGGCCGTATCCAACTATCAATGTATGACTTGTTTCGTTTTCTGCGTAACTGAGTGTCCACTTCAACATACCGGATCGGGAGTTTTTGAATTCTTCAGGGGTTGCGCCGGAACTGAGGTGAACAGCACCAGATATTTTTGTTTTTACCCCTGGGTCAAGTCCACGAAGTGCATAAACATTTGCCATGATATCTTCAGGATTGAGATGGGGCCCTTTGCCTTCTGTGCAGAATTCGTAAAAACCGTCTGGATAAGTTCCTTTTAGTTCTCCATCTGTCCACTGCTGATACATAGCACTGATAGTAATACCTTCGGCAATTTGTCGCCATTTATCATCTTCTGTATGCTGATTGAGTAGTTGCAGATAATATGCATACACTAAGCCGTTCCATTGTACTGGAACACCGAACCAAGAATGCGTATAAAATGTTGTCCCAAAGACTGGTATAGAAGCGAACTGCATCCCTGGGCGATCGGGCAGATGCCAGTGATAAAGGAATGGTAACCCGGCATTTGCCCAATATTCTGCACGCTTCAGGTATGTCTTATTACCGGTAGTGGCATGTGCTTCTACGTAAGCTCCGATAGCATGTGCAGCAGCAAGGATGTCAGGTTCATATAACGGACATTCCCATCCTTGTGCCCCACGGGGTATAGTAAAACGGTCCATGTAAGACAGTGCTTTTTTACCTGCTTCAAGAGAGGTTTTGTTGCCAGTGATGCGTGCGTGTTTTAGCAGTTTTAATGCGTTTGCTGCGCAAGTTCCCAAGACTATATCACCAGTTTTTCCAAGCGTCTGTGTTTTTTCGGAATTTGGCTGAAAACCCCATGAGCCGTTGTCTGCTTGTGCTTTGATGATTGGCTGTACTTCAGCTTCATAGTAACTAAGAGCAGCGTCTATGTGTCCATAATAAAATGGAAACTCGCCGCCGAGGATATGACATGAACCGCGAGCAGCTAAACCACTTGTGCCTGAATCGTTGATAGTTTTTTCTGCTATCTCTTTCACTCTTTCTTTTACAGTATCGGATTTAGTAATTAGATAATCGTGCCAAAGCAAGGTTGCAAATCCGGGTTCGTTCCGTGAATCCCAATTGACACAATGTCTGGATTGTCTTTTTTCTTCATCCCAGACAGTATGCATAAATCCGTGTCGTGATAGTAGCACCTGTTCTTTATCCTCGCGTGGCGGTTCAAGTTGTTTTGGTGTTCCATAAGCTGCGGTCCAATGTGAGACGGCATCTAATATAGTTGCGTAATTGTCTGCGATGATTTCACATTCAAATTCAATTGGATTTTCAGGTTTCATGTTGAAAGCGTTTTCGGCAATAAGTGTATTCTCTTTCACCCATTCTGGTATTGTTGGCAGGAAAACTCCCATCAAATGATTTCTTTGGTGATCAATCCAATTTGGTGATGCGAAAACTGCGGATAAGTTTTGTGTTTGACCGTCCCAACACTGTAATGGGTTCCAAACGATACCGATAAGTGATTTTTGTATTTCAACTGCCATTACGGGTATAGTAATTTTATACGGATGGGGTGCTAATCTGTTATTAATAGGTGGAGCTGCATCCCGTGTATTTGAGGAAGGTTCATCGCCTTCAAGAAATTCGATGCCTGGAAATAGTGCTGCAGTTTTCTTTTCTCGTGTGCTTCTATGTCCTGCGTATAATTCCACGCCTTTAAATGACAGGAGTTTGCGTGGTTTATCTGTTGATAGTTGATAAGATGTTCTTATACGTTTGGTATCTTCAGTGAGTCTCATCTGGACTTGAAGTGTCCATTTAACACCGTCTTCATCTATATGTTCATCTGTTAAACTGACAATGGATTCACCTAAACTGTTTCCTGAAATTTGTATATCATTTGGCATGAATCTGTGGTGATGTATCGTTTCATTTGAAAGATGTGTTATCCCAGCAATTCTCTTAGATGTTGCAATTTGCTGATAAGTGTTCCCTTTTGCAACATGGATTGCGTAATATTCTATTCCAGTTTCATTTTTTTCTGGAATATGTGCTGGAATTTTTCTATCCTTTGATTTGGTTTGATCGTCGGTATGGACTAATATTATACGTAGGTGTTTATTGCCAAGAGCCACACTTTTATTATGTGTGAAAGTGTGTAATTCAGGAATAACTTGTGATTCAAGTTTCGGCAGTGCTGGTCGGATGTGAACTTCGCCTGTCGTCTTGACTGAACCTTCAATAAAACGTGATCTTAGAGAGACAGAGAAATCAATAGTCATTGGCCGGGAAACACCTCGGGCATACCAAACATAAGTGGATGACTCACCTGGAGCAAGTGTTTTGATATATTGAGATGTTCTACCCCGTCTTAGCTTTATGTTATGGATATTTAATCGGGTTTTGCTTTCCATTGCCAGAGGTCCTGTCCCGACGTTTTTAATTGTGCATTGAATCTCATAAGCTTCACCCGTGCTGACCACTGCCGCAGTAGTTCCTACACTGACAATTTCTAATTTTGGTTGTGCTGCATATAGTATCAATTCAATCGGTTCAGTTTCTAATTGGTTAAGGATTTCTTCCGCAATTTCTTGTGTTGGTGTAAAACAATCCCGATTGAATTCAAACAGTGCTGTGTGCTCTTCAGGTAGTTTCGCTATTGCAAGTCCACACTGGATCGTTGATGGTTTTTCTCTATTTTCGACTCGGGTGAGTTTCAATAGTTTCGGTTCTCCCCACAATCCCCATGCATAATTGCTATTGCCTTCAACGTTACATTGTGTGAGAAAGACAAGTTCAACATTCTTGTCTGCATAGTCAGTTAAGTTCACACAGTTTTGGGTCCAACGGCATTCAGTTGAGGTGGATTCAAAACACTTTTCCCCTGAAACTTCAATAGAGAATTTTACACCGCCGGGTTGTCTTTGTGGATCATCAAACACCACACCATCTCTCAGACCAGTACTGAAGTATAAGCAAAGGCTTTCGTTTTCATTGACTTTTGGAAGGTCCACATGATAGATAATTCGGGAGGAGTCTGTTGATGGAGGATGTTCGAGGATTGCTGGTTTTGTAACACCTCCAGAAGCATCTACCATGTTTATCGAAATATGATCGGAACCACTGTGTTCACTATTCTCAAACATTGCAATGAAATCAAATAATTCCTCACTCTCACCCAAAGAATATTGGATATTAGGTTTGCTGGAATCTGGCGGTGTCTCTACTTCAGGTGTATTTTCTTTCTCAGAGGTTTCTGGTACTTCTGGGGTGACTTCAGTTTCTGTTGTCTCTGTTAAATCAGGCGTTTCCTCAACTGAAGCAATATTTTCTTCGTCTACTTCACGCCCATCTTCGAACACTTGCTGATCAGTTGAGGAATCATCAGTATCAGATTCTACATCTTCTGCAGGTTTTTCTTTTGTTTCCGCTGCTTCAACGTTCTCAGAAGGTTCTAGGATTTCTTCAACTGAAGCTGTTTCAGATGTTTGGTCGGGATGAGATTCTTCCTTAGCGTCGGATATTTCTTGGGAAGATTCCGCTTCATGCTCAGCCTCTGTTTGAGGGTCGTCAGGGGTTTCTTCTATATTTGGTTTATCTTCATGTTCAGGTGTGTCCGATATAGGTGTCTCTTCTGAAGGTTCAGGCTCCGGTTGTTCAGGATCAACTACCTCCTCTGTATTCTGTGTTTCTTCTTCCATTTTTCCCATAAGAACATTTTGGAAAAACGTTGACATTTGAAATCTCCTCTGGTCTATTTTTGGCAGGACATTGTAAGTTATTGTTTCTTTTGCCACTGCTGTTTTTTCTCTATCATTTCATCATTGAGTGTGATGTCTGACAATTGCGTTTGGTTGGTTTCATCTAAAATCCAATTGCCATCTTCGTCCTTCAGTACAGGTTTACGTTGTTCTACTGGTAGTACATCAAACGGTTTGTGTGGCTCCAATTGATACCAATATGCGACAGAGGCCATTTCATTTCTGAGATGGTTACCGTGTCCGTGTTCTATCGTTACCCGAATTTCTTTTTCGAAACGTATTGGGTTTTCTAAGTGATACACATAAGATGTCTGATAGCCATTGGTATGGTTTTCATGTATAGATGAACCGTTGTGTGCAAAAGCACTGGGTTGCATACCCCACGCTTGATTGAGATAATCTTCTGAACCTGTGCCGTGTAAATCGGGGGGCCACTTGTAGCCGTCTATCCAGATCATATCATCGCCTTCTCCCCACCATGTGCCTTGAAAGTTACTAACTGACAAATTACAACCGATATAATGTCCCTTACCGATTGCGGACAATATCACATAATTGTTTTCCCAAGCAAGACGTTCTGCATTGATGATGTCTGATTCAGGTGTATTCACAAGGATTTCATGCCCCCATCCGTCACAAGGATTTTCGCGATGGAATTGTGCATGAAAATATGCTACATCTGCTTCAAATTCTGTAGGATATGTTTCATAATCTATGTAAAAGTACTGACGATGCGGGGTTTCACCTTCATTCACAAGTTCCACACGTGCAGAACGGTTGAATGGTAATTGCAAATAGCAGTTCAGGGCACACCCGGTATTAAAGCGATTGTTGTGGTGTGTAGATGCTGAGAACGGTATGGAATCGTAAGAGTTTACGATTTCATTTCCAAGTCCAAAAAAATCCCCCAATGGACATAACACACTCGGATGTTCTTCATCATCCCAGAACATCCGAATCAATACGTTCCGATAGCCATTAGGCTGCGTCATCCATATATGATTGATACACCCGGGTCCTTTTATGTTTGCAAGGACGCGAGTTTCACCGGGAGCGATATCCCATGCATCGTTATTTCGACCTGTGGTATCCCACGAGGAAGCGCGTAATGACCGTGCCTTTTTGACACGTGTCAAAGATGACAATAATCCACCAATATAGTTCATTAAGTAGGTCCTTTATTCATAAGAATTAGATTCGGTATTATTATAGCATAAACGCGAGGAAAATCAACATATTAATAAAATGGGTGTGTATAGTTTTTGGTATGTGTTCAGAATTTCGGGTTTGGATTCAGAATCGCGGAATTCGCGGAGTACACGGAGGGCGCGGAAGATACATCCCATGAACATTTATTGCAAAGATTAATCCGTAACTAAGCAAGCCGATCTGTGGCAGCGGTCTTTTCCGTGTATTCCGTGTATTCCGTGATTCTGTCTGAACCAGGATTTTCAGGATTTCCAGATTACCAGGATTACCTCATCAAGGCTTTTTGATGCACTTTGATGTCAACTTTGGGAATAGAACCTGTTGAGGGTAATCCTTGTAATCCTGAAAATCCTGGTTCAGACAAGTAATACTATTTCTAAAAAATAAGATGCCATTTGTCAAAATGTTCTGGTAGGAGCGACCTCCCGGTCGCGACCGGGAGGTCGCTCCTACCGAAGAGAGGTACCCTAACCAGCAATATTAATTTGAATTGGTATAACCAAAACTTTACACACCCATAGACACAGGGTTATTTATGGTGAATTATTGAAATAATTATACACATCTTCTGTAGGAGCGACCTTTGGTCGCGCCCGTGCGTTCTCTTCTGTAGGAGCGACCTCCCGGGTCGCGACCAAAGGTCGCTCCTACAACTCAGAATGTAGAATTAATTGTATAATTTACCATAGTTTTCTATATTTTGGCAGATATTCATAACATTCGTGAATTAGATGCGTAGGTCCAAATCAAGAAATCAACGGTATGAATGCTATATAGTATTCCCCCAAATCAACGCTACAAATGCCATTTAGGCATTTGGCGGGTATGAATGCCTTATTGGCATTCCCCGGGTAGAGTGCAGCAAAATCCGACATGTTTCGTTGCTGTCGGGTTTTGCTGCACTCTACCCGACCTACGATATATACAGATAGTAACACTCATCTACTGATAATTCATAAAACCAAATAACCCTGAGATAGACAAATAGACAACTGATCTCTTGAATTTAATAGTACTTTATAGTATGATATTCACAACCCGAATGAAGGAGAGAATACATGAGTTTATTAGGTATAGACGTTGGCACAACGGGATGTAAAGTGATCGCATTTCGAGAGGATGGTGAGATTCTTGCACAAGCTTATGGTGAATATCCTTTGATACATCCACAGCCGGGTTGGTCTGAGCTGGATTCCAATGTAGTCTGGGAAAATGTATCATACGGTATTCGTGAAGTCGCAGCACAAACAAAATCTGATCCAATTGAAGCAATCAGTGTTGCATCACAAGGAGAAGCGGTAACACCTGTGTGGGGGAACTGCGATGTTTTGGCAAATGCTATCACGACTTTTGATTCACGCACCACAGGCATCTGTGATGAAATCCTACAAGGAATTAGTCCAATTGAGGTGATGCAAATCACGGGAATGCCGCCGAGTGATATTCATACACTTGCAAAACTGGTATGGATACAGCGGAACGACCCGGCATTGTATAAAGAGGTATGGAAGTTTTTCGGTTTTGAGGATTTCATTAATTTCAGGTTAGGCGTGCAACCGGTTGTTGACTATTCTCTTGCAGCTCGAACCATGGCATTTGATATTATAGACAAATGTTGGTCGGAAAGAATGCTCGGATTGGCAAATGTAGATGTATCCATCTTGCCAGACACAGTGCCTTCAGGAACTGTTATAGGAGAAATTGGTACTAAGGTCTCAGGTGAGCTCAATCTACCGAGGGGTGTTGTTGTTGTTGCGGGTGGGCATGACCAACCTTGTGGTGCTTTAGGTGCAGGCATTATTCGTGGTGGCGAAGTTATGGACGCTACCGGAACGGTGGAATGTATTGCGCCTGCATTTCCTGAACCTGTGGCAAATCAGCAGATGATTGATGGTAACTTTTCTTGCTATCCTCATGTAGTGGAAGGACTCTATGTTACATTGGGGTTTGTCTCAAGTGGTGGCGTTGTACTTCGATGGTTTCGTGATACTTTAGCACAAGCAGAATTAGTTGAAGCTGAAGCGTCAGGACGGGATGTTTATGATATACTGCTTGATGATATTCCCGATACACCCGGTACAGTTATGTTACTTCCACACTTTACAGGTTCTGGTACCCCGCATCTTGACTTAGGGTCTAAAGGCGCGATAGTTGGATTATCGCTTTCTACTACAAAGGGTGAGCTTGTCAAGGCTATACTTGAAGGGATAAGTTATGAAATAAAGCAGAATCTCACCATGTTGGAGGCTGCAGGAGTGGAGATAAATGAAATCCGTGCTATCGGTGGCGGGGCGAAATCTGAAAAATGGCTGCAACTAAAGGCAGATATGTTCGGGAAAAAAGTGATAGTACTTGACATTTCAGAAGGCGTTTGTCTGGGTACAGCAATTCTCGCTGGTACTGCCATTGGAAAGTATAACTCAATAGAAGAAGCGGTCGGTTTGTTGGTGAAACCACAAAAAACCTACTATCCGCGTAAGGACATTTCACAGGCGTATGACGAGAAATTAAAGACATATCAACAGATATATCCTGCGCTGCGTGATATAAACGATCAGTTGTAATTGTATCATTTTCGAGTTCTGATGTGGGTTAGGAAGTTTCTTGACAGGTTTATATTAATTAAGGTATACTTACTTCAGAAAGTTCGCTATCCATTGTATAAAAAATCTTGTCATGTCTTTCATGCCATTATGGGGTTAGGAAAAGATGAAAATCCAGAAATATCAATTTTTTATTTTATGTCTTTTCATCATAATCATAATCAGCATCAATCATTTGGCTGCTGAGGATACTGCTTTAGTCTATGTCATTGACATCCGCACTGAAATTGGTGGTGGTGTCAGTACTTATATTAAGAAAGGCATCCAAAAAGCAGAGACTATGAATGCAGATGTTATTGTTTTTGATATAGATACACCTGGTGGAAAAGTTGACTCAGCTGTAAAAATTGTGAGATCTATTCAAGCTACGCAAATTCCCACTATTGCCTTTGTAAACAAGCAAGCGATTTCTGCTGGTGCGATGATTTCTGCTGCATGCACCCAGATTGTCATGACATCCGGATCAACTATTGGCGATGTTGCACCTGTAGATATACAAGGAAACGAGGCGGGTGAGAAAATAATATCATATATTAGGACAACCTTTAGGTCAATTGTTGAAGATCAGCAGGTAAGCCCAAGAAATCCTGATATAGTAGAGGCAATGGTAGATAAGAAGCTTGTCCTTGTTAGATTAGAAAATGGTGAAATAATAAAGTTGCGACCTGAAGAGTATTCTAATGCGCAAGAGACCGGTGAAAGAATGGAGGTACTATGTTCAGAAGGGGAACTGCTGACCCTAACAACTCGGCAAGCTCTTGAATATAAATTCGCAGAAGCACAAGCAGAAACGATGAATGAACTTCTCTCAAAGTACAAAATAATTCAAGTTGGACGTAGTTATCTTGACAATGATAGTGATGTCGTTACAATGGCACTGACAGAGGAAGATTTCCTTAGTAAGCAGGAAGAACTCGGAATTGCCCAAGTAAAAGTTATCAAAACATTGGAAAATGCGCGGATATCCAAATTTGTAGTTACGCTTGCTGACCGTCTGGTTTTTTTTATTACAAGTCCTTACATCAGTGCTTTGCTTCTTTCTCTTGGTGGCCTCGGGCTTCTTGTAGAGATTCGTACGCCCGGTTTTGGTATTCCGGGTATTCTGGGTATGCTATTTATTGGCCTGTTCTTTGGTGGGCACATGCTGAACCAAATTCCGCATCCGTGGATGCCCTTAATTTTTGTTGTTGGGTTGGCATTCATAGTTTTAGAGGTTTTTGTTATTCCTGGTTTTGGTATTGCAGGGATTCTCGGTTTAGTCTTGATGTTAGGAAGTGTCTTCTATGTGTTTTTCCAAAGCACAGATGATATAGCAACTGCCCTACTTTGGCTTTCAATTTCAGTGATCTTGACCTCAGTATTAGGTATTCTCGCCACGATCTACCTTCCGAAATCCGCACCATTTCAACGGTTTGCGTTGTCTACAGTGATGAGTACAGACCAAGGCTATCATTCTGCGGGTAGTGAAGATTTTCAAAGTTTTCTCGGAAAAACTGGGGTCGCTTTAACCCCCTTACGTCCTGCTGGGACAGCAAGAATTGATAATAAACGTCTGGATGTTGTTACAGTGGGTGACTTCATTGCGCAACATACGCCTGTGAAAGTTCTTGAGGTAGAGGGTTCAAAGATATCTGTTGAAGCACTTGAGGAATAAAACTTTTCATCAATATGTCTGGAGGAAATAACGATGTTGTGGGTTCCAACTATACTGATTGCGCTCGGAATTCTACTAATTTTTGTTGAGATTCTAATTCTACCTGGGTTTGGAGCTGCGGGTGTACCGGGGATTATAATATTTCTGGTCGGTATCGGCATGATATGGTCAAAATCTGGGTACGTTACTGCTCTCCTCTATGCAAGTGTTGCTCTCGTTTTTGTTATTCCAATGTCAATAATGTGTTTAAATCTGCTTAAAGACTCATCAGTTGGAAAAAGTCTAATTCTCAGTGCTTCAGAACGGTCTGAAGAGGGCTTTCAAGCGGCTCCACAGGGGCTAACTGCACTGGTAGGAAAATCGGGGAAAACTGTAACACCGCTTCGTCCTGCGGGTGTAGCCATCATCAACGGTCAACGCGTGGATATTGTAACACAAGGGGAGTTTGTAGCACCAGAAACTGAGGTAGAAGTGATTCTGGTGGAAGGAAGTCGTGTCGTCGTCCGAAGTTTGTAAAATCGTGTGAAAAAGAGTTGTTATTAATTTCAACATACACAATCATAAAGGAGATCTGATATGGGAGAATTAACGTCAGTAACATTTCCAATTATTGCTGTCATTGTTCTCATTGGTATCTTTATATTCTTTTGGTTCGTCCCAGTTGGGTTGTGGATCGCTGCAATTGCAGCGGGTGCCCCACTCCGCATTTCTGAACTCATCGGAATGCGTTTGAGACGAGTCAACCCAAATGTCATTGTCAAAGCGTTAATTAGTGGTCACAAAGCTGGATTGAGAGTAGTAACCAGCGAATTAGAGGCACACTATCTTGCGGGAGGGAATGTGCTCAATGTTGTCAGCGCGCTCATTGCAGCCGATAAAGCGAAAATTGACCTTACTTTTCAAAGATCGTCAGCGATTGACCTTGCAGGTAGAGATGTCTTTGAAGCAGTTCAAGTCAGTGTAAATCCGCGTGTCATTACAACACCAAAGATCAGTGCACTTGCACTTGATGGTGTTGAACTCATTACGACCGTTCGCATTACTGTACGTACCAATATCAATAGACTCGTTGGGGGTGCAGGTGAAGATACCATCATTGCCCGAGTAGGTGAAGGGATTATCAGTGCTATCGGTGCATCTGAAACGTATGAAGATGTTCTTGAGAATCCAGACATTATCTCCAAAACCGTGCTTGATCGTGGTCTTGATGCTGGTACTGCATTTGAAATCCTATCCATTGATATTGCAGATGTGAATGTCGGTAAAAACATTGGTGCAGAACTTCAAGCAGAACAAGCAGAAGCGGATCTTGTGGTGGCTCAAGCAAAGGCGGAAGAACGTCGTGCGCTTGCAGTCGCTCGAAAACAGCAGATGACAGCGAACGTGCAGGAGATGCGTGCAAAGGTTGTTGAGGCTGAAGCGACTGTTCCACGCGCGCTTGCTAATGCTTTCCGTGAAGGAAAATTAGATATCACACCTATCAGAGAAGGAGAATAAATATGTTTCCAGTTATTCCCGCAATTATTGCTGTTTGTATACTGCTATTTATTATTGTTATTGCATGGTTAGTCCCGCTCGGATTGTGGATTACGGCAATAGCAGCAGGTGTTAAAGTCGGGATTTTTGATCTTGTCGCGATGCGTCTACGTCGTGTACCACCAACTGCTATAGTAGAACCACAAATCAACGCGACAAAAGCAGGATTGAGTCTCTCACTTGATGAGCTTGAGGCACATTTCCTTGCTGGTGGACGTGTCGGCAGCGTTGTGGCTGCCCTCATCGCCGCAGATAAAGCGAACATTGAACTTGGGTTCGCTCAAGCTGCTGCTATTGATCTGGCAGGCAGGGATGTCTTACAGGCTGTGCAAGTTAGCGTTACCCCTGAGATCATAGATATTCCAAGTAGAGAAGATCCAACCAACGGAATTACTGCAGTTGCACGTGATGGTATACAGTTGATTGTAAAAGCCCGTGTCACTGTGAGGGCAAATATTGACCGTCTTGTTGGCGGTGCAACTGAAGATACGATCCGCGCAAGGGTCGGTGAGGGTATTATCACAACTATCGGTTCTTCAGGTAATCATAAACAGGTTTTGGAGAATCCTGTTCGAATCTCTGAAACAGTGCTTGAAAAGGGACTTGAGGCTGGCACAGCTTTTGAAATTCTCTCAATTGATATTGCGGATATCAACGTAGGTGAGAATGTTGGCGCGAAATTGCAAACGGATCAGGCACAAGCAGAACTGAAGATTGCACGCGCAAAAGCAGAAGAGCAACGTGCCAGAGCAGAAGCGGAAGAAGAAGAAAACAAGGCTCTCGTAGAAGAGATGACTATCAAATTGATTGAAGCGGAAGCAGAGATTCCACTTTCTATTTCAGACTCTTTTAATTCTGAAAGAATGAGCGTCATGGATTATTACACGCTTCGCAATATCTTAGCAGATACAGAGATGCGTCAATCTATTGCGTCACCTGGTGGTACAACCGATTCTGACACAACGCGTTCAGCACACTCATTAGGATTGTCGTAATCTCTACTAAAGGAGAATAAGATGGATCTTGATCTTCAGACATTAATACCTGTAATTCTTGCAATTTTATTCATAGTCTTTGGTGGGACACGTCGTCGCAAACCTGAGCAGCGACCACAACCTGGTAGCGGCTCAGATACGGATGTACAACCCGAAGGTGATGCCGTTTTCCCTCCTTTTATGGAGAGTTTTGACAATTTCCCAGCAGAAAATGAGATGTCTCAAGAGGTCGTAGAGACCAACAAAGCTGAGATACCTACCGGAACACAGCAAGTTGAACCTGAGTCTCCTCAAGAAACGGCACCAGAGAGAAAGCCAATTGAACCCCCTCCTGTTCCAGTCGATTCTCCAACAAGGTTACCTACAAGACCTATACCTGTTACCTCTCTAATTGATCCATCGCCAGAGACATTTCGTCAAGGTATTATCCTTGCAGAAATACTTGGTCGTCCCAAGACGCTTCGCAATAAGAGACGTTAATGATTGATTTTATAGTAAAACATGTAATTGAGGGGTGTGCATAAATAAATTTGATTTTAAGCTTATGTCGTAGGTCATGTAGAGCTTGCGAAACCCGACACAATCGTATCCAGCCTTGCATATCGGGTTTCGCAAGCTCTACACGACCTACGATTTAATTTTTAACATCAAAATATTTATGCACCCGTCAGTTAAAGAATTAAATAACCTGAGTTGCTACCCGTTATTTGTTGGAGGGGTTTCTAACCCCGATTGATAACAAAAAACATAAAAACAACGAATGCTGATGCGAATTATCATAAATCGGGGTTAGAAACCCCTCCAACAAGAGTGTTTTGAAGTAGGTGGCAACTTAGGTTAAATAATGCAACATTCGGTTTGACATAAATATCAGGGATTTTCGGACATGGTAAGGTTTTCAATCCCAAAAACACAAACCGAATCTCAAATACGAAGGATCTGCGCAACGGCAAAATGCACGGATCCGACATTTTTAGGTTAGTTGAATAGATTCCTACGAAACACTGAATTTGTTCCACATTTTCATTGAGTTATTATGGGATGTGAACGTGCAATAAAACGCGCATCAATCCCCTTATCCGGGATTTAAGGAAAATGCGTAAGTTCTGTTGCTTTGACAAATTTGAAAGAAAATGTATAATTTACAGAACTGAACTTTAGACAAGACGTACTTAACTTGGAAAGGTGCTCTCAAAGACATTGAGAATACATAAACGCTCAAATAGAGAGGAGAAAACAATGAAACTTCGTATTGAAAACCTTGCAACATTATTTTTAATAACAGTAATCCTATTCAGCGGTTGTTCCGGATGTGAGCAAGAGACAGCACTGAAAGGTGTTGAGCCGCAGGACGATTACAACGAACAATCTAAATATGGACCGGTCGC
>JAAXHO010000058.1 GCA_012270795.1 Candidatus Poribacteria bacterium | reverse complement strand
TATACCATTTCTAAAAAATGATGTCGCATTACCGGTTTTTGTGAAGTGTGGTGTAGAACGGCACAAACTAAAAGTTTGTGCTACAAAAAAGAGACATTATCAATTGGAAATGGTATTATATATGGTTTTGGGTGGGGTTGGTAGAGTTTTGGGTGTTTGCTTATTGGGATTTCCAATATATATCCAATGGGTTTCGGCTGTTGACTTTCAGAATCACGGAATTCGCGGAAGACACGGAAAAGAAACCCTGAATAGGTTGTATTGCGAAGGATAAGCGTTTTCTAATACCATTTCTAATAAATTTTCTCTCATTACCGGATGTTAGAAATGAAACGGAGAACGGAAACCCAAACTGAAAGTTTGTGCTACAGAAAAGGGACATTTATGATTAGAAATGGTATTATTTTTTTGTGAAGGTAATAAAGGCGGATATGGGATTCCGCCTTATCAGAGGTAATTTTTACTTACTTTTTCTTGGGGTAGGCAGTATTAAGTGAGAGGATGGCATAACTGGTTGCTAACACGGGGAGTGCTTCCATCCAACGACTGTTTTCATTAACCCAGGATCCGTCAGGCTTCTGCACATTAATCAGTTTTTCAGCAAGTTCTTTGTACCAGTCATGTGGGATGCCTTTTGCATCTACAATAGTATCTTTTCCATATAAACGCAATGCTTTTGCCATCGTGTGGTAGTTGTAATAAAGACCTTGAGCACCCATGCCGTAGTTTTCTTCAACGGTAAAGTTCTTGCTAATCCACTGTACTGCGGCTTGTACGCGGTCGTCATCTTTGTCAACCTTCGCGTAGATGAAACTTAACAGACCGGCATAGGTCATGCTTGCGTAGGAGCGCGGTGTACCATTTTCATCGTTACCCGCTTTGCTTTCACCATCAGGTGCGTATATGAATCCGCCATCGTTACCTGCCCATTTCTGGTCATTACTTTCGCTTCTGTTCTGCGTGCGTTCAAGGAACTTAATTGCCTTGTTCCAAACTTCGTCATCATCAGAACCGCTCTCTTTTAGTGCTTGGATAGCAAAGTTTAGGTTAGAGAGATCATGCACGGTTTCACGGCTTCCGTAGCCGATGCCACCATAGTATACGCTTTCCTCATCTTGGACTTGCAAACTTTTCAAGAATCCTTGTGCCTTTTTGATGACTTTTTCATACTTTTTTGGATTACTTGTTGAAGCGAGTGCCATCAGAGAAATTGCTGTGTTATAGTTCGGCAGTGCGGGTTGTTTCTGGATATCGTAGATTGCCCCGTTTTCCTGTTGCATTGCAATAAGTCGGTCAATTGCCTTTTGTATAAACGGGTGTTTTTCCTCAGAGTATTTATTTTCCGGATGTCGTAAAAACGCTGTGATTGCAAGGGCAGTCATTCCAGGGTGATCAGCAAAAAGCCCATCTTCCCCTTGTTGTGTTTTCAACCATTCTAAGCCTTTGTCAATACTTACGATGACCCGTTTGTTTAGTGCTTCATTCATAAATGCATTTAATTCGGGATGCGGGTGTGCGCTGATGTATACGGTGGTACTGAACATTATCAATACCAACATAATCCCGATTATGTTTTTCATTTTCATTCTATTTTTTCCTTTCAATTTAGTTTAGTGGTTATAGCTCAGCAAATCTTATGCCAATGTTATTAGTTGACATCTGTAGATTATGATTGAGATTAATCGTCCCTTTTTATTTGAACTGTCACAATTTAATCAGGGGTGTTCACAATTTGAACAGTCAGAGTATAATTGTCTAATTGTCAAACAGTTCTTATATTGTGTAACTTACTGAATATTTGAAATATCCCAAAGAAGAATCGTCCCGTCCCAGCTGCCAGTTGCGAGTGTTTTTCCATCAGGCCTGAAAGCAACGCTCCTGATTCCTTCCACTTTGAATTAGAATTTTACTGTTTCCCCAGTTTCTGCAGATAGCATTGCTGCATCGTATACCTGCATGACTTTGCGCATTTCTTCAGGTTTGACGACCAGTTCTGCGCCTTTGTTTAGGACATCTGCAATGTTTTGATAGTAGGATTTCCAAGTGCTACGCACACTTTCAATCACGAGTTCTCGTTTTTCACCACCTGCTTCGGTCCAGACTTTTGCATAGTTTTTTGGGTCTTGTTCCGCAGCATCAATATTGCCTTCTCGCATCGGTCCTTCTTGTGGGTCTAACCCATATTTTATCAATCCACCTTCATCACCGACAACATACCAACGCGGTTTTTCTGCTTTAGACAGATTGCTTATCTCAATTTGGTAGCGGACATCGTTTTCAAACTTAATGATGCAGTTTGCGTAATTTCCAATATCTGTATCCCATTTTGTGTTGTAGTGTATATCACAATAAACAGATGCGACTGGTGCTTGTACAAATTGCAGTGCTTGATCCACGAAGTGTGCGGGCCAATCGAACAGAATTCCCCCACTTTGGCTTTTGACACCTCTCCATCCACCCGGTGCACCATAACGCATGATCGCGACTTGAAATAGGTAGGGTGTTCCGAGTAGTCCGTCTGCGATAACCTTTTTGACGGTGAGATAATCCCAGTCCCAGCGGCGATTATGAAATACACTGAATAAGACATTATTGCGTTCACCAGCGGCGATCATTGCATCTGCTTCAGCGGTATTCATTGCTATAACCTTATCTGTGACAACATGTTTGCCAGTATCCATTGCCTTGATAGCAAGTTCGGCGTGTGTGTCGTGTGGTGTGGCTAAAACCACGAGATCAACTTTTTCATCAGCAACGACTTCATCAATCGTCTGATAAATTTGTGCGCTTGGATATGCTTCGCGTGCCGTAGCGCGGCGTTCATCATTCCCTGTTGCAATAGCGTATAGGTTTAACCCATCTGCTAAACCTATCAGATAGGAATGAAATGCCCGTCCGGCATAACCATAACCAATAACAGCTGTATTTTTCATATAATCCTAATATCGGTCACTGAAAATAACCGACATTTCCTTTCATTTTTTATCGTTTAGAGTCCAATCGTAGTCTAAATAGTGAAACTTCACATCTTTTTCCAGCACAAAATCAGCGTCTTCAGTCGGTAGGAAATCCGCGAGGAAATCTGCGACACCAGTGTAACCTTCGGTAAAATCCTTCTTATACCATTTGAAGATTTTGGAGAGATAGACTCTCCGCTTTGTTTTATCCAGTCTAACTTTTTCAGGGTTAGTAACAAATTTGGTCGTAACGGCATCCAATTGTTCATCAATAGTTTCAGGTAGAAAAACTTTGTTTTCAATTGGTGGACAACCAATAGAAGCACATACCAAAGCAAAATGGACGCGCGGGTCAACAAATTCTTTTCGGAGGATGTCGTGTTCTATGTGATCCAGCGTGTATTTTTCACCTGCAACATGAAACTTTAGCCGTGAGAAAAAGCCACCGAACGTTTTTATTTTCCGTACGCTTTTTGTAGGATAGTGGTCAATCACGCCTTTTATGACAAGTGCATTGTATGCGTTTATCCAGAATGCTAATTGTTCATTGTAAGACATATCCGTTGGTTTTGCCCTTGCTAACATATCCAAATACTTCTCAAATTTTTCGGGTGATTTTTTCAGTTTTGCGTAATCAACTTTACCTTTTTCAACATATTTTTGTAATATCTGATTGAATAGGTCATGTGAGAAGTCAGTACCTGTGGTGTCTTCAATGTCACGTGAATCTGCTTCCACCCTATAGTGGTATTGAAAAAGCACGCTGAGTATAGCTAATAGTAGTAGGATGCCAATTAGGATGTATTTTTTCATATTTTTATCCTCACTTTGCATTTATTTTAGCATATTTTTTGATATTATTACAGGAAAATCATTTTGTAGAGTGTGTAAAGTTTTTGGCATACAGAATCTCGGATTTCGCGGAGGGCACTGTGTGCGGAATGTGCGGATGACGCGGATTTGGTTTCAGAATCACGGAATTCACAGAATTCACGGAAAAGACCGCTGCAATAAATCGTTTTGCTAAGTTAACGCGTATCCTCAGCAATAAAACCTATTGCTGGTATCTTCTCCGCGTGTTCAGTGTTTTCTGCGCCTTCCGCGATTCTGTCCGCACCTCGCCCCTCCCGATTCAAATAACCCCTTGCCCTAAACCTGACACATTTGGTATACTACAGCAAAAAACAGAAAACTGGAGACACACATGCCAAACAAACGCACACACCACACAATACACATAACGTTGTATCTACTCCTTTTTACCGTATCCGCCCTATTCGCCCAAAACCCCGACACGTCCATCCTCCTGCCCGATGGTGCAAAAGCACGGCTCGGAAACGGACGCATATACGATGTCAAATATAGCACAGACGGCACGCAACTGGCAGTAGCAACCGCTCACGGAATTTGGATTTACGACACCGCCAAATATAAACCCATCCGCTGGCTCACCGAACACACATACCCACTAACACAGATCGTTTTTAGCCCGGATGGTAACCTACTTGCAAGTAGAGATAATAGGTCTGTTGTCCATCTGTGGGACTACAAAACAGGCGAACACAAATATGAACTTGATTATCAAGCCACTATCTTACAAATGGTTTTTGAGCCGAAGTCAGACTCGCTCGTGACGTTCGACTATGGCGGAAACGTAATCTATTGGAAACCCGCTACAGGTGAGAAAAAGCACGAATTTGTACAGATAGAAGAAATCGGAGACGGGCTTTTTAGTAGTATCATCAATCCTAATAATTTTATGCTCGCAACCGGACATCAACAAAACCAGATTGAGCTATGGGACCTCGTCACCGGTGAGAACACGCACACGCTTGAGGGGCATGAAGCCATACCGCTCAAAATGGCGTTCAGTCCCGACGGGGCAACGTTGGTGAGCGCGGGGTGGGGCGGTAAAGTCCGAGTCTGGAACACCGAAATCGGTGAGCAGAAACACGTCATTGGAGATGAGAATAACGCATTTATGAGCCTCGCGTTCAGTCCCGATGGCGATGTATTCGCTACCGGTGACTATTTAGGAAATATCCGCGTCTATCAGTTAGATAGTACCAAACATCTGCGGACATATCAAATACATGAGAGAACGGTAGAAACGATAGACTTCAGTCCGGATTTGCGCACTGCCGTGAGTGGAAGCCTTGACGGCACAGTCAGCTTATGGGATGTTGCCTCTGGTAAAAAGAAACACCCGTTTGGAGAACACCCGTTTGGAGAACACCTCGGTGGATTTTCCTGTTTCGCCTACAGCCCGGACGGAAAAATCATCGTGTCACCAAGTTTGGAACGCACCGTTTGTCTCTGGGAGACGACCACCAACAAACTCAATAACACCTTTGACAAAGAAGGGTATTTCAAGGTCGCTGATGTTGCGTTCAGTCCGGATGGCAAAACCATCGCTACCACCAGCTACGGAGATTTCATCATGCTGTGGGATGCGAAGACAGGTGTCCAGAAAAATAGGTTGCAAGGACATGAATCGGATGCGTTGTGTGTCACCTACAGTCCGGATGGTACAACCATCGCCACCGGTAGTGCGGATAAGACGGTCCGCCTCTGGGATGCCGAAACAGGGAAGCATAAGCACACACTTGAAGGGCATACGCAGAAGATCACAGATGTTGCGTATCGTCCGGATGGCACAACCATCGTCTCTGGCAGTGCGGATAAGACGGTCCGCCTCTGGGATGCTGACACGGGTGTGCAAAAATACATGCATACATCGCAAGGGGCTATCTACAGACTCGCCTATCGTCCGGATGGCAAAACCATCGCAATTGCAGACGGCACAAAAACCATCGTTTTATCGGATGGAAACATCGGCACAGCAAAGCATACACTTACAGAACAGAAGGAAAATGTCTTATGTCTCGCCTATAGTCCTGATGGTAAATATCTTGTGACAGGCAGTGGGACTGGCAAGGTCCGCGTATTAGAAGCGACGACAGGGAATGTGATTCGGTTGTATTCGGGTCACCGCACAGCAGTTGAGAACGTAGCATTCGGTTCGGGCGGCAAAACCTTCGCCAGCCAAAGCAAAGATGGCATCCTGATGCTCTGGAACGCGCCGTAGTTTGTTTGGTCGCGGATTTGGCTTCAGAATCGCGGAATGCACGGAAAACACGGAATTCGCGGAAAAGACGGTTGCCTCCAGAATCACGGAATTCGCAGAATACACGGAAAACGCGGTAAAGATGGCTGCAATAGATCGTCTTGCTTAGAAAACACATATCTTCAGCGATAAATGTTGATGCAGCAGTCTTCTCCGCGTCTTCAGTGCCCTCCGTGCCTTCCGTGATTCCGCACACACCTGCGCTTTCCGAGATTCTGTACACACTCCGCGCCATCCGCGAATTCCGAGATTCTGTCTGAACCAGGATTTACCAAATCAACGGTATGAATGCCATTTAGGCATTCCCCGGGATTTCCAGATTACCAGGATTACCTCATCAAGGATTTTTGATGCGCTTTAATGTCAACTTTGGGAATAGAACCTGTTGAGGTAAATCCCGGGGAATGCCTAAATGGCATTCATACCGTTGATTTGGTAAATCCTGGTTCAGACAAGTGGCAAAAACTTTACCCACCCCCTTTAAACATCCTACTTGACAATCTGCACTGTATATGCTAAATTAAACACATAAAATTGCACCAAATTAAGTTATGCTCGTAAGACCACAGAGGTAAAAAATACATGCCAAAAATCAAGATTCTTCCCGCAGATGTAGCAAATAAGATCGCGGCAGGTGAAGTCGTTGAACGTCCTGCATCGGTTGTCAAAGAACTATTAGAAAACGCAATAGACGCGGAAAGTACAAGCATCCGTGTTGAAATTCGTGCAGGGGGTAAACGGCTTATTCGCGTGTCTGATAACGGTGTTGGGATGGAACGTGAGGATGCACTCCTCGCTTTAGAGCGGCATGCAACCAGTAAAGTAAGTCGCATTGAAGACCTTGAGTCCATTCATACATTTGGTTTTCGGGGTGAGGCACTTGCGAGTATTACCTCTGTTTCTCAGTTTGAACTGCAAACCCGTACAGCAGGAGCGATTCAAGGCACAAAGATCACTGTAGATGGTGGTGTTTTCCGTTCAGTTGAAGAGAGTGGTTGTTCTCCTGGTACGCATATTTCCATCAATAATCTTTTTGGTAATGTTCCCGCCCGACTTAAATTCCTCAAGACTGATACGACCGAGATCAATCATATTCATAAACAAGTGATGTGGGCAGCCCTTGCTCATCCGAAGATACATTTTTCTCTCTCACACAATGGCAGAAGCATGTTGGATGTCCGTGCTTGTGATTCTCACTTGGAACGCGCACAGTTAGTCTACGGAAAGGAATTTGCGGATAACCTAATTGAATTTGCAGAGGAACTACCAGATTTTAAACTGAGTGGTATGCTTGGGAAACCCGATTTTACAAAGCCGAATCGTGAATATCAACTCTTTTTCATGAATCAACGTCCGATTCGTAGTCAAATGATTGGTGCGGCACTGAAAGAGGCACTCAGCGCGACAGTCCAGAAAGATCGACACGCAGTTGCATTACTGTTCCTAACGCTTGAGCCTGGGACGGTAGATGTGAATGTGCATCCCGCGAAAATAGAGGTGCGATTCCGTAATGAAAGGTCAATTTTCAGCGGTATTGTTCGGATGATTCGCGCTGTCATCAACAAAGAGAAGTTCATTCCAAAGATAAAAACGAATGTAGACTCTGACCAGACACCGACAAAAGAAGTTGAAACAGAGACACCAAGTATCGGTACATCGCAGCGAACCTTTATACCCCGTCCCCGACCAGAAACGACTTTTTCTAAACAACAAACAGAAAAAACGACTGAAATGGAGAACCAAGATGTAGATATCCCAAACGAAGATGTGGAGACGGAACGGAAAGAAGTACAACAGACAACTGAAGTAACCAAAACTGTTGTCCAACCGCCTCAGCAGGAAATTCCTGAAGATGCCATGCTCAAGTTACTTGATTTTGAGAATGTTGAGTTGAAAACAAATCTCTTTAAGACCTATATTGTCGCTGAAGGTCAGGATAAGGTATTCTTTATTGATCAGCATGTTGCTGCTGAACGAGTGTTGTATGAAAGGTTTGTGCATCAACTGAAAGCGGATGGTATCCCTGTGCAAGGGTTACTTTTGCCCGTTACGCTTGAAGTCACACCGCAGCAGCTTGGGGTTCTAAAGGTTCACAATGCATTGTTTGATAAAATCGGATTTGAGTTGGAGGAGTTCGGTAGCAATACGATTCTGATACGGGCGATACCTGCGACATTACCTACGCGAATCGCCGCGCAAACTGTCACGGACCTTCTTGACAAACTGCCTGAACAGCCACACACCGAGGTGGAAATCCCCGAAGCGATTGACAATGCGTTGATAACACTTGCGTGCCGATCTGCCGTGAAAGCAGGGGATACGTTAGATGCAAAAGAGATGATCAACCTTGTCCGTGAGTTATCTGAAGCGAAATTACCTTTCAACTGTCCACACTCAAGACCGATTATCATAGAAATGGGAAGAGGTGAGTTGGAACGTCGCTTTCATCGGAAATAGGCATTCATATTAGTATCAGAGGCATTCAATTGTCGGATTTCGTTGTTGTTGGAGGGGTTCCCAACCCCGATTGAAGATACACAGCAGCAGAAATCGGGGTTAGAAACCCNNAACCCCTCCAACAACAACGAAATCCGACAATTGAATGCCTCTGATATTAGTATTAGGGTTATTTAGTTTTCGGTATTTCTGAACCATTTTATCACAAATGTTAACGTATTGTGGGTTAGAGAATAATCAATCCTCCGACATGGTAGTAGGCACGCTCCGCGTGCCGTATTCAGAGCGGCTCACGGCACACGGCGTGTGCCTACTACTTTGCACTGATGCAATCATAACTAACTATTAGTAAAACTCATTGACTTGCAATTTATAAAACTAAATAACCCTGTATTAGTATTCCTACATTTGATTTTTGGATATATGTTATGATATAATATGCTTATCAACCTATAGGAGGAAAAAATGGCAAAGATAAATACACTTGTTTTCGCTGGCGGTGCAATCCACAACTGGAAAGGCTGTAGCGAAGAAATTGTGAAAGCACTCTCACAACGAGACGAATTTGAGATTACAACTGTTGAGGACGATCTGGATGCCCTCGTATCACCGAAGTTAGACCCTTACGACCTAATTGTTTTCTATTACACGGTCGGTGAAATTTCTGATGCACAGAAGAATGGGTTGCTTAACCATGTTGCATCAGGAAAAGGTTATGTCGGTATACATTCGGCTGCGGATTCGTTCCGGGGTTGTCCGGAATATCGGTCTATGGTCGGTGGATACTTCACAACACATCCACGTTATCGTGACTATCAAGTCAGTATCGTGGATAGTGAACACGAAATTACGCAAGGACTCAATGAGTTCATGGTAAAAGATGAGCAGTATATTTTGGACTATGATCCTCGTAACCATGTGCTTGCTTCAGCATTGTGGAAAGGTGATGTGATGCCGGTTGCATGGACGAAGAATTGGGGTAAAGGTAAGGTTTTTTATCTTGCCCTTGGACACGATCCAGCTGCTTGTCAGCATGAGATGTTTGGAACACTCCTGCAGCGCGGCGCACTCTGGGCAGGCACCAACGGTGAAGAATAAATCCTGTTCCTTTCACCAACTTGAAAATCGATAAGAAACCTATCAGCATGTAGACGTATAGGCGGTCTTCACATCCGCCTATACATTAAACTTTCAATTCCTGTTCTGCGGGGAGACGCAAAATCCCGCACTAACACCAAGGAGACAAAAGTATGGAATTACAATTTCCTGAATCTGACATACCGAGCTTAGAAAAAGAGTATTGGGAATACTTTGAAAATAAGTTCCCCAGACAAGCCGAACGTGAGCGGAGACTAATTAATATGAGAGACGAGGTGTCTGAACAGAGACATCTGACCATAGACAAATTGGAAGAGGTTGCTCTATGGGTAATATCTTCCGATGTTCTTAGACGTCACTCTGTTCGTATTAAAGATAATTGTGAAAACGCCGTAAGAGAAATTACAGGCTGCGCATTGCAAAGTGAAGACGAACGCGTGAGATATAGCGTTATGACTCGTTCTCCTCAGGCTGGTGGTCTGCATGGTGTCGGACCTGTCATTGCCACAGCGATACTTCATTTATTTCACAAAGACCTATATCCATTTCTCACTCCTCAGGCAACGAAAGCTGTTGGAAAACAAAAGAAAGAATCATTTAAGTTCTGGCAAAAATATGTGACGTATTGTAGAACCCTTGCGAACAGCAATAATCAGCAGATGCCAACATTTGAACAGATGCGAACATTAGATCGGGCACTCTGGTGGTATTCAGAAAAAGATGACAAAAAGTAAAGGAGGTAAAGGCGGGTAACCGTTTCTATTGTAAATATGTTTGCGAAAATACTTGCAGTTTTTTATATGGTACTACAAATTTTTACCCTTATATATATACTGCTTACACCTAACTTTGATCGCGGATATGAAGTCGTATTTGCGGTTTTATTGACATTAGGCTCTTTATACTTATATTCCAAAGTCCTATCAAGTAAGGTATAAGGAGCGAGAGAGTTGTAAATCGCTCCTCTTTTAGGCAGGTAATACTCACATCTTATCGGATGTAGCAGTAAGACTTCTATAAATAACGGGAGTAATACTGGGCGGAATGGGAAGACGGATGTGAAACAATGTGTACCTGATGAGATTCTTCGGGCAGGTGACACAGTTCCAATCTTTAGCGACGAGAATGTTGAGAGCAGCCATGTTAAATGTAAAAATGAACAAACTTGTGGAATTTAACGTAAATGTAATGGGGAACGCTGCAATTGGAGAATGGTCAGATAACACTAAATAATGGAACTATCTATAAAATGCTTGGGAAATGCATTATTGATTATTCAAAAGGTGGTATCATAACCGAGGGAACAATTGAAGTTTATTACAACAAAGCTCAATAACAAAAAAAGGAGGAACACGATGAAAAAACGATGTAGGTTTTGTTTAGGTATACTTGGGTGTATTTTTATATTTTTGGCAGGGAGTTGGGCACAAGAAAAGTTTAATCTCGGTGCCGACCTTTTCAATCAAAACCATCTTGAAGAAGGATTGAAACGATATGCTCCCACGCGTATGCAGTGGCTTGCACGGGAATTAAATGGGAGAAATGTGTATTCGGGTGAAAGAGCTTTAAGGCTTCTCAGTTATGAGGTATCTTATTCTGCCGTAGATGATTATATTAAGGCAAGGGTTTATTATAAACAAGGTGCAGAATATGAAAGAGTAAAATCAGCTATACAAGTTGTACGGAAACATGTATCCAACAGAGCGGAATATTACCAATGGGATTCATGGGTAAAAGTTCGTCTTGAGTTTCTTAAGTTAAGTAATATGATATCGGATGAAATGCTTAAGGATGCAGATCCAGAATTTGTATTAAAAGCTGAAGCTGCAATACAAGTCGCAGATATTGAACCAACAGAGATTTATGAGTGGAAGGGACGTGGAGAACCGAAACTCATAAAATCAGATTGAACGATGTCCTGCAAAGAGACGCGATACCTCCGCATACAATACAAAAAGGAGAATGTTATGAAAAAACTGAGTTTCATTTACAAGATTGGGCAATAGAGCAATCGAGTGATGACAAGAAGTTACGTTATGATTGACCCGGCTGGTTTTTTTTGATAATGTGCAAGGGTTCTATAGATAGAGCGATCCGATTTTGTGTGTTGGTGTAAAACCCGCTTTGAAGCAGGTTTCAAAAAATACGGATCGTTTTTACCAAAGAGGTGGAAAATACGATTGTAAAATCATTTCAACCTGGCACTGGGATATGTAAATGAGTGTTTACCGGCATAGGCAAGTGTCCTTTCTGGCATCTGCCTGTTTTTTCTCATAACAAGCGGATAATAAAATTGGAGAATTATGAAATTAAGAGCAGGTTTGCGTAATAGAATTGATGAGTTTTCATGCAACTATGTCAACAACTGGTCCCGCGGTGGACAGTTCTTGGAAAATAACCTCATTAACAAAATACCAATAATCCAAAAGCGTGGCTATATGACCACACAAGAACTATGGGAGGTAGCGTATTGGAAGCTTGAAGGAGGTTCTAAAATAGTTTTAGATACCCCGGATTCGATTTCAAAATCCGTAACAAAACAGGCGTTTGATACGCAAGACGATTGGGAAAAGATTGTTTTATTAAGCCAACCCCAACTCAAAGGTATCGGCGCGTCAAAGGCATCTGCTGTTTTGCATTTGTATGACACACAAGATTATCCTATAATTGATAAACATGCACTCTACTCGGTAGGACTCAAGCGCGAATTTGTTTGTTATGAAACCCTTTGGAGAGAGTACGTCTCATTCTGTAGAGAGCTGACAAAGGAACTGAACGTTAAGATGAGAAAACTTGATAGAGCACTCTGGCGTTTTTCTTGGGAAATGGAGAAAAACGAACAGAGTAAAGCCATTTAATAATACTAAAAAGGAGAACCCATGCGAATAAAATCAAAGTTTCAGGTTTCAAGTTTTTTGATAGTCGCGATGTTTTTGTGTCTGACAAGTATCGGCTACGCACAACGCAGTGGTATGATACAGCATAACGCAAACGGTATGTCGCAAGTCCGTATGGATGCGCAGCGAGAGGCACAAGCAGATGTCAACCAATTATTATGGGGTACTGGCAGTTGTCTGTTAGCATCGGCATTTATGTACCTACGCGAACCCAATGTGCTTCCTAACACAAGATGAAGCAGAAAATCACCGATATTCAGCCACATAATAAATTCCCTTCACATTGTCAACTTTTTTTAGACAAGAAACCTTTTGTCGTAATTCCCTCTAATCTTGTTGAAAATTTAGGGCTGCGAGTCGGCTTAGAAATTGAAGCAGATGTTATTGATAAACTCATCTTGGCAGATGAAACAATGCGAGCGAAAAATTACGCACTTGAGTTGCTACGGGAAAACTTATGCAGCAAAAAACAGATGATAAGGCAACTTCAACGAGAGGGTTATAGAGAACAAACAATAGACACCATAATCCCTGAACTGATACACTCTGGACATATTCGGGATAGACTTTTTGCAGAAAAATGGGTTCAACGTCGCTTAAAGTCAAACCCCCGAGGACGCACCCTCCTAAAACAGGAATTGATAGAAAAAGGAGTGGACCGAGAAACAGCGGTACTGGTTGTAGATGCAATTAAGATTGAGGATGAGAAAAAGTTAGCACTGCAAATTGCCCAAAAACAATCTGAAAAATATAAGAACTTATCTATGCAAGTTGCAAAACGACGATTACACGGTTATTTATCACGGCGTGGGTTTGAATCAGAGACTATTATGCGGGTGATAAATCAGGTTCTTTTACCTTGACTTCTCATGCAAAATAAACTATAATTGGACTTATAGGAGAAGTTCAAAAATATGACATCAGATGAAATTAGAGCTAGTTTCTTAGAATATTTCCGCAAAAAGGGACACACCGTTGTTTCGAGTGCGTCACTCATCCCAGCCGATGATCCAACGCTGTTATTTACTAATGCGGGGATGAATCAATTCAAGGATGTATTTCTTGGTATTGGGCAGCGGGAATACAAGCGAGCAGTAGACACACAAAAGTGTCTTCGCGTGAGTGGAAAACATAACGATCTTGAGGAAGTCGGGCATTCTCCAAGTCACCATACATTTTTTGAGATGCTCGGAAACTGGTCATTTGGAGATTACTACAAACAGGAAGCTATTGCCTTTGCATGGGAATTAGTGACAGAGTTATGGAAAATACCGTCGGAACTGCTTTGGGCAACGGTATATGTTGAGGACGATGAGTCCGAGAAACTTTGGCTTCAAGAAACGGATTTGCCATTGTCTCGTATTCGCCGCTGTGATAAGGATAATTTTTGGGAAATGGGTGAAACTGGTCCGTGCGGTCCTTGTAGTGAACTTTTTATTGATTTAAGGATGGAAGCATTCCCCGAAACAGCAAACGATCCTGATGCAGGTCCGAACACAAGTGACCGATTCCTTGAATTTTGGAATCTTGTATTTATTCAATATAATCGTGACCAAGAGGGAAAACTTGAACCACTCCCCGCTACGCATGTTGATACAGGTATGGGTTTTGAAAGAATTACATCTATATTACAAGATGTTGATTCCAACTACAAAACAGACCTATTTACACCGCTGCTGCAAACAATATCTGACATGACAGATACTGCTTATGCTGAGGACATCAAGGGTTTACCACACCGCGTTATTGCCGACCATATACGGTGCCTAACATTTGCAATTGGTGATGGTGTGATGCCTTCCAACGATGGGAGGGGTTATGTCATCCGCAGGATTTTGCGACGTGCTGTGTTATATGGAAAAAAACTTGGAATGGATGAACCCTTTATCTATCAACTCGTTGATAAAGTTGTTGCTATGCTTGGAGACATTTTTCCCGATGTCTTGCCACGGAAGGAATTTATTCAACGCACCATTCAAGCAGAGGAGAACCGATTTCATCAAACTTTGGCACGTGGTTTGGATATGCTTGAGCAGTCCATTGAAACACTCAATAAGGAAGGGAAATCACAACTTGACGGCAAACGTGCTTTTGAGTTGTACGATACTTTCGGGTTTCCACTTGACCTGACACAACTGCTGACGCGCGAGCATGGTTACTCCGTTGATGAAGAGGGTTTTGAAGTTAGCATGGAAGAGCAGCGCGCTCGGGGACGTGCGGACTGGCAAGCGACCGGTAGTGGGGCAAAAGACGATGAAATCGCACTCTATGCAGAAATACTGAAAGAAACTGGTAGCACCGAATTTGTTGGATATACCCAACATGTGACTGATGCAGAAATTGTAGCGTTGATTACTGGGACAGAATCGGTAGCAAGGGTAACACAGGATCAAGAGGTATCCGTGCTGCTCAATCGAACTCCGTTCTACGGAGAATCGGGGGGACAAGTTGGCGATGTTGGTACACTTGTATGTTCTGATGCGAAACTTGCGGTTGTTGACACGATAAGACCTTCTCCGGACTTGATTGTGCATAAGTGCAAAGTGATTGAAGGTGAAATTACCCCATTTACAAAAATAAAAGCAAAGATTGACAGCAAAAGGCGTAATTCTATAGCAGTGAGTCACACTGCAACCCATCTACTTCATAGTGAATTACGAGATATCCTTGGAACCCATGTTGCCCAGGCGGGGTCACTTGTGCAAGCAGGAAGATTACGTTTTGACTTTAATCACTTTGAGGCTGTTTCAACTGAACAGCTGCGTGAAATTGAAACGGACATTAACGAGAAGATACGTCACAATGATATAATACAAATAAACGAAATGTCGTTGCAACAAGCAAAAGAAAAGGGAGCATTAGCCTTCTTCGGCGACAAATATGGTGATATCGTGCGCGTGGTACAGGCAGGTGAATACAGTGTAGAACTATGCGGAGGGACACACGTAGCAGCCACAGGTGAAATCGGATTTGTAAAACTGATGAGTGAAAGTAGTATCTCGGCTGGGGTGCGTCGTGTAGAAGCATTTACTGGAGATGTTGCTCTCTCAACAATACAAGATGATGAACAGCTCCTTTCTAATGTGTCTAGTTTACTAAAAACACCGAAGGCAGATTTACCGGAAAAAATTGCCCAGCTGCTTCAAGAACATAAAGAATTAGAACAGCAAGTTCAACAACTAAAAAGTAAAAACGCATTATCAAATATTGAGGACCTGATTGAAGGGGCAAAATCTGTTGATGGTGTGAAGGTTGTAGCATCACGGATTGATAAAACAGATAGAGATAGTTTACGCCAAATGGTGGATGCGTTGAAAAACCGACTTGAGTCTGGGGTTGTCACACTTGCTTCTGTGTCAGGAAATGACGCAGCATTTATTGTGGGAGTTACACCCGATCTTGTAAAGAATCGTGGTTTAGATGCTGGTAAACTCATCCAAGCAATTACCCAAATTGCGGATGGACGCGGTGGCGGTCGTTCTGAACTGGCACAAGGAGGCTCACGTAACCCCGAAAAAGTCAACGCGGCTATTGAAGCAACTATGGAAATCGTAGGAACCCAACTATAGATAAATTATTTTTTATCTATATAATGTCTATTAAAAACAGTAGCATATCGGAGGAGGAAATTAATGGATTCAGAAGTCATTCTTTCAATAATATGGAAATGTAGTCTTAGCATGGCACTACTCGCTTTAACTGCACTATTTATTTATTTATGTGCCGCTCTTTCAAGTATAAGAAAATCGCTAAATAGCATTCAGAACACATTAAATTCTACCGAGAATCTCGTGAATCAAGAAGTCGGCATACTTATCAATGACGTAACGCAAACTGTGAAAGAGATTAACAAAGAGTTACCTCAACTGCTACAAAATATCAATGGTATAACTGCATCACTACAACAGATAAGCGAAAATGAGATACAAACAACACTACATAATGTACAAGAATTAACAGAAGCATTGAACCATAGCATACATGAATTTGAGTCAGTCGTACATAAAGTATCCTCTTTTTCAGGTCAGACAATTGAACAAGCTGAATATTTTAGGAATCAAGTCGCTGTGTCCCTTGCAGATATAATTGGATTGTGGCATGGTGTGAAAGCAGGATGGGAAAAACTGTATAACAAATCGTCAAATTCCGGTGGAGTAACCGTATCTAACACTGAACAGCCTGAACAAAACACATCTGATGATACAGAAGAGGACACTCACTCGGAAGAGCTGGACGAAGTCAGTTAATCATCAACAGAATAGATATGAAATCAAGTGATTTACAAACAGATTAGAATTGTTGTGTTCAATAATTGCTGATTGATAGAGAAGAAATTAAGAAAATTCACAGAATTGAAAAGAAATACCCAAAATTAACGTATATACCAAAGAGATGATCCATGCATCCAAATAGAATGTTTGCATAGATTGTGCCAACTACAAACTTAATTATAGGAAGGATAGACCCATGAGTAATAATGGAAGCAACAATGGTTTGACAATGATTTTTGCCTTTTTCACTGGTTTCTTGGCAGGTGCAGTGCTGAGTCTGCTGTATGCGCCAGCACCCGGTAAAGAAACCCGTGAGAAGATTAAGGAAACCTCGCTTCAGGCAAAAGATAAGACACTGGAATTTGCGCAACACGCAAGCGAATCCGCTAAAGAAAATGTACAGAATATCGTGGACCAAGGAAAACAGAGTGTTCAAGGTATCGTGGAAGTGAGTAAGGGACGTGTTAAGGAGGCATCACAACAGGTAAAATCTGCTGTTGAAACTGGTAAAAAGGTCTCTTCAGAGGTGCGTGACAAAATCACTGAGACGATACCCGGACTCACTAACGACAAAAAATCTGGTAAAAAGAAAACTGAAGACGCTTAGCAATCTCCATCAAACCCTCTGCCTGAAACGTTGATGGTGAAGTTTGAAAATAATACCAATTCTAATAAATATTGTCTCATTAAGGAATTCCACTGTTATTGTTGATTGGAGGTCCTCTCTTCGGTAGGAGCGACCTCCCGGTCGCGACCGGGAGGTCGCTCCTACCGGATCTCCGCAGCTAATGAGACATAATATATTAGAAATGGTATAAGTTTACATTTCTACAATTTACCATATTGGTTGACATGTAAGTATGCTATTCTTTCATTCTGTAGGAGCGACCTCCCGGTCGCTCCTACAGAATGAAAGTGTGTAATTAATTCCATAATCTACCATAAAATAACCTGCCTTTAGGTAGGGGATATAGACGGTTCAACATGTATGGAAGTTGAAAAGTTAAGAACTCTCCTTGAACAGGTTAAAAGTGGAGAGATTGAGGTGGTTGATGCGCTTCAGTCTCTCCGCACCCTCCCTTTTGAAGACCTTGGTTTCTCCAAAATTGACCATCATAGACAACTTCGGACAGGATTTCCTGAAGTGATCTTCTGTGATGGTAAGACAGATATCCAAGTCGCTAAAATCAGTGAACGTATCCTGAGTGCAGGACATCCCCTCCTTGCGACTCGTGCAACCCCATCCATGTATGAAGCAGTAAAATCTATTGAACCTGATGCACGTTACAATGAACTTGGCCGTACGATTTCAGTTGTACAATCCGATATACAACAGAAGTCAGGGGTTTTGGTTGTTTCTGCAGGTACTTCTGACCTACCCGTTGCTGAAGAAGCAGCCGAAACTGCTTATATGTTGGGAAGTTCTCCTGAACGACTATATGATGTTGGTGTCGCAGGATTGCACCGACTCATCGGTAATCACGAAAAACTTCTAAATGCGCGTGTTATAATTGTCGTCGCAGGTATGGAAGGGGCATTGCCAAGTGTTGTTGGCGGTTTGGTAGATTGTCCTGTTATCGCTGTCCCCACAAGTGTTGGCTACGGCGCAAGTTTCGGTGGTCTTGCAGCGTTACTGGGTATGTTGAACAGTTGTGCATCTGGTGTAACTGTTGTCAACATTGATAACGGTTTTGGGGCAGGTTATAGTGCTGCACTAATGAATAGATTATCAGAACCTGTCTAAATCGCGAATTTCACGGTGTGTGCGGAATCACGGAATGCGCTGAAAACGCGAAAAAACCGCTGCATCATGATTTTTTGCTAAGAATAATCATTATCCTTATCAAGACGGTTTATTGTGGGTATCTTTTCCGTGTATTCGGTGAAATCCGCGAATTCCGAGATTCTAAACCCAAATCCGCAAAACCCGACAATTGAATGTTTCTGTACAAAAACTTTACAAACCCTTGACATCTTCATCTAATTACGTTATCCTTGTACATCAAAGGCAATACAACAGGAGACACATTGCAAACAGATACAAAAATAGCAGAATTAGAAGAAATACGCACTTTATTTAATACGAAAGTTGGACATTTCGCGGACAAAAGCGCAAGATGGTTATTCAAAAAAAGTAGGTAGAAAACATCATTATGACAGGTGCAGAAGCTCTTATACAACAAGGTAAAGCTGAAGGTTTGCAACAAGGTGAAAAACGCGGGGAGATACAAGCAAAACGGGAGTTTCTATTGAAATTACTTGATATACGTATCGGTGATGTTCCCGATGCTATTTCCCGTAAAATCTTAAGGATGCGAAGCCGCTCACGTCTTGACAAGCTTTTAGAACAAGCAGCAACCGCACAAACACTTGATGATATTGAATGGCAGTAGTCCTGTAGGTTGGAGTGAGCAAACGAAACCCATAGTTAGCTTCAACAATGCTTGACCAATTTATGAATCCATGATACAATACTGAAAGAAAAAATTATGGAGAAAATAACTTGAACCAGAAAGCACCTATTGAGGAACAAATTGACCTTCCGTTTTTAGAATCTTTACGGATTAGTTTTCAAAGTTTAAAAATCCGTTTTGGTAGGTCAATTATTACGACAGCTGGCATAACACTCGGTATTGCATTTCTCGTTTCTGTTTGGACGAATAACGAGATTGAATTTGCACTGCAGGAAAGTGGTAGGAGTACAGACATCACGAGCATAGACGAAACATCTGAACAAGGCATTTCTACGAAAGATATATGGTTGATTATCATGTCCTTAATCGTCTGTGTCGTAGGAATAGCAAACTCAATGTTAATGGCTGTAACAGAACGATTCCGTGAAATAGGGACAATGAAATGTCTCGGCGCGCTTGATGGATTTGTTGTGCGTTTGTTCCTGCTTGAGTCCGGTTTTCAAGGGTTTGCTGGCGCGTTGATTGGCGCACTCATTGGAACATTAGGGGCAATCACTTTGGGTTTGAAGAATTACGGACTTGACCTATTCTTCTATTTTCCTTTATTACCAGCCAGACCAGAAAATGGACCAATGCAAGTCGGGGTGTTGTTGCTAATCCTTATTGGATGTGTACTCGGGATGATATTAGCTGTAATTGGGTCATCGTTTCCAGCGTGGCGAGCAGCGAAACTCCCCCCTGCTGAAGCCATGCGAACTGAAGTCTAATACCTAACAAGACTAAAACATAAGGACTGACTATGCCTGATATCGTTGTAAAGACCGAGGATGTTGTAAAAGAGTATAGAATGGGTTCTAATGTTCTGCGTGCTTTGGACGGTATCAATATTGAAATTGAACGCGGAGAATACATCTCATTGATGGGACCCTCTGGGTCCGGAAAATCAACTCTTTTCAACATGATCGGTGCCCTTGATCGTCCCACTGAAGGGGAAGTATACATTGATGGACAGAATATGTCGCATCTTTCCCAACGTCAAATTGCAGCGTTTCGGTGCCACCGAGTCGGTTATATTTTCCAAAGTTACAACCTATTGAATGTACGTACTGCACACGGTAATGTTACCCTACCCATGATTTTTGCTGGAATTCCAGAAAAACAGCGTAACGAAAAAGCAGAAAAACTGCTGGATAGGGTGGGTTTAGGCGATAGAATGTATCACCTTCCTGATGAACTTTCTGGGGGTCAACGCCAACGTGTGGCAATCGCAAGAGCACTTGCAAATGATCCAAGTATCATCCTTGCAGATGAACCTACCGCAAACCTTGACACGATTACCGGTAGAGAAATCATTGACTTAATAAAACAACTGAATACAGAGCAGGGAGTCACCGTAATTTCTGCAACACACGACCTAAAGATGCTTGATGTCTCTGACCGGATTGTGGATATACGGGACGGACTTGTAGAACGGATACGGAATCGTGATGAGATTGAAATTCAGGTAGGAGAAGTTGGCGGTCACGAGTAGACCTCTATTTGCCACCGTAAGTATAGGAAAACCTAACTGATTGAATGTTATTCAGTTTCTGGTAAAGGCAAAACTTCCTGATATACTTTATATGAAAAACTTGGGTATATCTTACCGCGAATCCACATCACAGGTCTAACTTTTGTATCATCTTTTGTTGGTACCCGCTCCGATTTTGCACTGATATAATGTGCGACATTACATCTACGAAAACGATCACTGTGGTTATCAGTGCTTTTATGTAGAAGTTTGTTATTGAAGAAAATCACTGCTCCAGGTGGCACTTCAACCGCAACCCCATCTTCATCCCGCGCGCCAACTGCCTGTTTAAATTCATTTTGTTGTGAACCTTCAAGGTTGACATGCTCCAGTACCTCATGCTTATGGCTGCCGGGGATAACATATAAACATCCGTTATCTTTGTCTGATTCATCTATGGCAGTCCATGTGCCGACTGTAGCAACTACTTTATATTGCCAGTTAAAATACCATCGGTCTTGATGCCACGGAAAACCCAATCCGATTTTTGGCGGTTTCCAGATATATAGATTGTTTAGTCCGAGTATGTCTGGTCCTACTATGTCAAAGACAGGGTCGGTGAGTCGTGGGTCGCGTGTGCGTTCAAGAAATTCAGATGAATAATGACTTATATGATGAATGCAATGCATTGCATGGATACCTGTTGCATCCGATTTTCCATCTATGACCAAAGCATTTTTGTGTATGTTTTTCGCTGCGAAAGGTCTCTTACCGGTAGCAATGTCATCAGCAATATTTCGTAGTACATCGTTTTCTTCTTTGGTGAAAACATCGTAACGTATAAAGTACCCATTTTCTTCCCAAGATGTTCGTTCTTCTGGTCTCAGTCTATACTTCCGTTCCGTAGCATTCGTTTCCATATATTCTCCTAATGTGATTTTTTTATGGTAAATTATACAATTAATTCTACATTCTGAGTTGTAGGAGCGGCCTTTGGTCGCGACCCGGGAGGTCGCTCCTACAGAAGATGTGTATAATTATTTCAATAATTCACCATAGTATGGTTATATGAGTAGATTTCAAAGAATTAAGTACTTCATACCATAACACAGAAATCATGTAATTATACTATTTCTCTTTGACAAATTTCCATAGTAAATGAGTGTGTAAAGTTCAGAGGCATTCAATTGTTACGAAGCATCTTGTTGGAAAACCTTCCAACAATAAAATCCCAATAGATTATACATGATTTCTATTGTTCCCAAAACAGAAAACACAACTAACCCACACCCCCATAAGGTATAATGTTGACCATAAAAGCAGCTGACAAGTCCAGTATAAAACTAAACAAAAATACACAACAAAAAAACGACAAAAAACCCATTTAGTTGTTTTTTTCAAAATTTCGCAAATTCATAAAACTGCCATAAACCCATACCACTACGGGATCGAGAACACTTATGAAAAAAAGTCAAAAAACCCAAAAAAAACAACTAAAAATTTTACGATACAGTACAGGATACACAACCAAAAGCATTCAATTATCAATAAATCACACACGCTCAAAAATTTGAAAACCCTACTTCCTTCAAGAATACATTTCAACAATTGAATCCTTCTGGTGTGAAGTTTGATCAACCTCAGAGGCATTCAATTGTCGAATTTCGCTCTTGTAGGGGTGGTTTTCAACCCGAATTTTCCCTATCTTCTGTAGGAGCGACC
>JAAXHO010000128.1 GCA_012270795.1 Candidatus Poribacteria bacterium | reverse complement strand
GGGAGGTCGCTCCTACCTATGAAAGTATGTAATTAATTCCATAGTCTACCATAGTAAGTATTTGTGTGTTCTGTCGTCAAAATGCGTTAGTTAAATCAGAGAAAATATGAAAATCCTTTCACGTTATTGCCTTAAAGAGTTCATTCCACCGTTCTTAATATCACTTATCTGTTTTACATTTATCATTCTTTTTGATGAACTATTTCGGCTTATCAAGCTTTTCGTCAAGAAAGGGGTAAGTCCTTTTTATTTAATTGAGTCTCTGTTGTATGTGATGCCGGCGACGGTTGTTTTGTCTATTCCGATGGCAGTGTTAGTTGCAATTCTACTGTCATTAGGTCGTCTTTCTACAGATTCAGAGATCATGGCGATGCGTGCGCACGGGGTTGGTTTACACCAACTCATAGTGCCTCTCATGTGTGTAACTGTCTTATTGAGTGTCATTGATTTAGGCATCATAGAATATGTGCTGCCTAAAGCCACCCTTGCTTCTGTCTCTCTAAAACGCGATATACAAAGACATAATCCAGCCCTCATTTTGGAAGAAGACACCATCATGAAAGAGCTTGAGTCTAAAGGCAAGCTTTGGATGTTTGAATCCACGGATCCCAAAACAGGCAACCTGCAGAATGTGAAAATTTGGGATGAAATACGACGAGGCCAACCACGGTTGACTTTGGCCAAATATGCAACCCTCGGATTTGAAGATGGTGATGCAAAGTTGACGCTCTATGATGGGCACACTTATGAACCACAAACTGACGGGTCCCAAGGATTTAGAATTACCCAATTTCAGGAACAACAGCTCGCTCTGGATTTCAAACAAGATTTACAACGAGCAGAATATAAATCACAGCATCCACAAACTATGCGGGCAGCGGAACTAAAAACGCATATCGGTACTTTGGAAACATCCCTAAATAAGAATCCGGGCAAACCTTCTGAATACACACTAAACAGGCTTCGTTATGCTAAAGTGGAATATTACAAGAAATTTGCACTCCCGTTTGCGTGTGTTGCCTTTGGCATCATCGGCATCCCCCTCGGATTTTTGGTGAAGAAAAACGGTAAAATGATCGGTTTTGGTATCGGATTAGTGGTCATATTGTTATACTATTTGCTTCTTCAGGTCGGACAAAATGGTGGTTTAAACGGTACAACACATCCAGCCTTTGCTATGTGGTTACCGAATCTTGTCGTTGGTGTAGTGGGAATCGGACTCATGACAAGGATGTTTGGTGAAGGTAAAATAAGAAAATGGCGGAATGCTGATAGAAAAATACCCATCTTTGTTAATCTTTGTTAATAGGAATGCGGAATCTTAATTTGGAATATTCAGGATAATTCACTTGAACATATTAGACCGGTATCTACTCAGAGAATATATCAAGGCATTTATTGTCGGTTTCTTTTTCTTTAGTGCGCTCGTTGTCATCATTCGCTTATTAGATAAAGACATCAAACACTTTGAGGAAAATATCTCCTATCTGACAGCAGTAAAAATTGTCTTGTATCAAGCTCCACGTAGAATCATGGAGATCGTACCCGTATCAGGCTTTGTTGCTATCTTCTTCGTCCTTGGTAGAATGGTTCGAAATAACGAATTTATTGCAATGAAAGCTGGCGGACTTAGTGTTCACCGCATTCTAACACCTGTTTTGATTTTAACACTCCTGCTTTGTGTATGCTTCGCCTTTTTCTATGACCGAATTGCATCCCCCGCATATCATCAGGCAAATCTATTACAGAAAAAAGTGGGATCTAAGTACAGAAGACACCTTGTGTTCAAAGGGAAGGGTGAACGTGTATTTTATTCACATAGTATTAATTTAGAGAAAAAGAACATATATAAAATGACGATATGGGAATCAGACGAGATGGGACAACTCGAACGTATTATTTATGCGAAGGGTGCAACCTGGACCCCAAACCACTGGGAGTTGTCCAATGGAGATATACGTTACTTTGAAAACAACATAGAGGTCTCGTATAAAACTTTTGAAGAGAAGTCATTAGAACGGTATGAGGACCCGGAACGATTCATCGGCAGTGACAAAGACCCGCGTGCGATGACGATTAAGGAACTTAGAGACCAAATTGCGTATAAAAAGGAAGCAGGACAAATTTCACGTATTGAACAGGTGAAATTGCATCACAAAATTGCGTATCCGTTTGCGGCTGTTGTTGTTGTCTTGTTAGGTGCACCGATTGCGATTCGTTTTGGGAAAGCGGGGTTCTTTGCGGGATTAGTGATCGCTTTCTTCCTCGTCTTCATATATTGGGCACTCTCCTTTGCAACGCTTGAGGGCCTCAGTGAGAACGGCAAACTTCATCCGTTCTTAGCGTGTTGGGGAGCAAACATTTTATACGGTATTTTCGGAAGTATCCTTTTATGGTATACCCCCAAATAATTATATCCTCTATATTTTTATTGATCGGGTAAAATTACACACAACCTATACTTATGTCCCGTAAGCTTGGTAATTTCTTCTTCAAAATTCGTAGTTTTACACCTATACCCTTTATTCTCGCGTTGCTCTATTTCGCAAAACCTATTTTTGAAACGACACTTGTAGGTATTTTATTTATCGTTATCGGTGAATTTCTGCGTATATGGGCAGTTGGGTATGCGGGTGGGACCACACGTGCGACATCACTTGGTGCCGCACGCGACCTTGTAACTACAGGTCCCTATAGTTATGTCCGCAATCCGCTGTATCTCGGCAACTTTCTGCTAAGTCTTGGAATATGTATTATCTCAAATGTGCTTTGGTTGATACCAGTGCTAATTGTCGGATATATCATACAGTATCTTCCCATCATCACTGTAGAAGAGGTGTATCTGTTGGCATCATGTGGATCTACTTACCAGACGTATCAAGAACAGGTTCCGCGTTTTCTCCCACAAATCCGACCTTACCCGAATCAATCAGATCACGATTTTTCTTGGGCTCGGGCATTCAAGAGTGAAAAACGCACATTGACAGCGATTGTCTGCGTCATTGCCTTGATTTTCACTCGGCGATTTATTCCAATTTGATACCTAATGTGTTAGTGATGTTATTAATTTCTATGCAAAAAAATGAATGGTAAACTGTTGTGTGTTGCCCAAAATTTGACTCTCACAGAAAAAATCAATTGCAATAAACTTGCTAATGATGTATAATTTTAAAACCTTATTATGCATTAAGTTACGAGAAATAATAACCTACCTGATATTAATAAATTCTTTATGCTTCTAATTATTTGATAAAAAAGGAGATATTTCTATGCCAAAAAGTTTCTTCACACTCCTGATCCTCTCCTTATTCGTCATCCTGTTTGTTCTCACCGTTGACCTTACTTATGCAAAAACATTTAACAACGATTTTGAGAAAGGTGACCTTACCGATTGGGAGAAAACAGGAACAGCATTTGATTTCCAACCGACTTATGGAGACAACCCAACAGCACGTAACCGCAATCAGCCTTCTCAACATCAAGGGGATTGGTGGCTCGGATTATATGAGAAATACCAAGGACCAAAAAGGGCCCAGAGCTTGGACAGAGCCCTGGTGCTACACAAGGGGATACACCTACAGGCACACTTACTTCAATTGAGTTCATGATTGTCGGTGATAAGATCAATTTTCTTATCGGAGGCGGTAAGCATCCTTGGGATAGTGATCCAAATCCTTGTAGTGTCAACCTTGTAATTGATGATAATGTTGAACGGACTGCAACCGGTGATAATAGGGAAACCATGACCCGAAAAGAGTGGGATGTTTCGGATCTAAATGGTGAAATTGCGAAACTTGTTGTAGTTGACAATCATGGGGGCGGGTGGGGACACCTGAACTTTGATGATGTTCATCAAGCCGATGCCAGCGGCGAAAACATTCCGTGGGATATGGTAACTGCTATTGAGGCACGCGGAAAGTTAGCTGTCAGTTGGGCACAGATGAAGAAGTTCTACTAATTCTTATCTTAAAAGATTTGTTCATCATAAGGATGGATTCATACCCAATATAACGTGCCCTGTATTGCTAAGTGTGCGGTTAGGA
>JAAXHO010000096.1 GCA_012270795.1 Candidatus Poribacteria bacterium | reverse complement strand
GAGCGACCTCCCGGTCGCGACCCGGGGAATGCCAAAAGGATTTCATACCGTTGATTTCTTGTTTTCTTGATTTGGACCTACGGAAGAATGGAATAAAAATAATTAAAATTGGTATAAAATAACCTAAGTTGCCACCTATGTAGCACAATCTTCCAGATTGTGTCAAAAGGGAGCAAACTGGATTGCTACAAATTATAGACTAATTATCAGCATTTTTCATTAAAGACAGCAAAGACAGCGTTTCCAAGTCTAAAAACTACTTATTGCGATCTAATATAATATACCGATGTCCTCCACAATTTTTATAGATGCCCTCCACAAATTCCATAAACGATTTTGGTTCTAATACGTCTTTTGGTTCTAATACGTCTAATGACTCTAAAAGGATTGAATGGGCAACTAACGGAAAAGATCCCGATAAAATACCATCTAAAATTAATTCAGTAAAAAGAAACAAAAAGAGGAAACAAAATCTCATGAAAAAAAACAATTTAACAATTTTTTTTATCAGTATTCTCACATTTCTCATCATTAGCTGCCAATCGCCAATAAAAAATGATCAATCACCATCAGAAATTGATCTAAATGAAATCAATATCACCGTAATAATGGGGGCCCGACACCGCAACAATTAACCTTGACATTCCACAAAAACACAACGGATCCGAAAATCGCATCCACTACGACATGAACGAACATGATCTTATATTAAAATCAAAAACACAAACACGAACAGTGTACACAGGTTCACAACTACAACTGGAATCACGTGAGATTATACACCTACCTAATCGTATCAGGATCTTATTACATTGCCAAAAACCACATTAAAAAAAATAAAAAAAGAAAATATAAAATGAGTAATGAAATGACAAGAAACCAAGCAACATCAATAAATTATACATTCTAAGACTATCCTCTCAATAGAAGTTATCAAATTGAAAACCTTCTTTTACTGGCTATTACTCGTTCTTATACTTCCTATATCAGCATTTGCACAAACAGGTACCATTGAAGGCACTGTCTATGACCAAACCACCGGAAACCCGCTTGCAGGCGCAGAAGTCCACCTCCTGGAAACAGACGAACGCCAAAAAAGTGATGCAGAGGGAAAAGTCTGGTTCACAGGTCTGGCACCCGGCACATACACGCTTACAATCACGCATCCCGCCTTTACAGCACCAGCAAAAACCTCCGTTGAGGTAACCGCAGGACATACCACACAAGCAAACATGTCCCTTGGCGAAGTATTTGAATTAGAAACAGTCGTCGTTGAAGGGGAACGCGTTCCACCAACAGTAAGCAAAAAGGACATACGCGGCAAAGAACTCCTCCGCATCCCTGGGGTAATGAATGACGCACTCAAAGGATTGACAACACTTCCCAGCATCGGAATACCAAACGATTACTTCGGAATCCTCTATATTCGTGGAAGTGACCCTGGATCAAATCTCTACTATCTTGACAGAACACAACTCGGATACCCGTTTCATTTTGGCGGACTGCTTTCAACCATCAGCTCAGAGACTATTGAAAAAATAGATATTTACGCAGGCGGATACGGAGCAGAATTCGGGTTAGATTCACAAGCAGTACTTGATATCCACGCACGTGATAGTATTGAAGAGCGATTAGACGGAAAATTCAACCTAAATATACTCTATTCTGAAGGATTGCTTGAAGGACAGATAGGTGAAAAAGGGTATCTCTCTGCTTCTGGACGGAGAAGTTACTTTGACTTTATCGTCGGACCGATTATGGAAAGACAAACAGGATCAGAACAGCAGTTTCCCTACTTTTCTGATTATCAGTTCAAATTCGCGTATCCACTAACAGAAAAACATCACCTAACACTTAATGCATTTGCCGCAACAGACCATTTTGAGATAAATGAAGGAGAAACAGACGGGTATCCTGAAGACCCACAAGTTGAAAGTGGGACCTTCTATTTCAAAAACGGTTTTAGCGGACAAGGCATCCATCTCCGTTCAAATTTTACTGAAAATTTAACATCACATTTTTCACTTACCCGCACTTTCAATTTCCTCAATATTAACTTTATAGACCCCTTTGTCCTGAATTATGAGCAAGAAAACGGTGAACATAAACTGGAGAACGGTAGATTCGTAGCTGAAGAAATCCTTACCAATAACTATGAAGTAAACGTCGAAGTTCCGGTCTGGACACTCCGCGAAGATATCTCTTACAAGTTAACTCCCACCCTTCAGCTTGAACAGGGTTTCCTTTTGTCGTTTAGTCCAGCCAACAGCTTTGAAGACAGCAACCTATATGAGTATGAATCAATTGGTAGACCGACGTATAGAACAACGATTACTATAGGAAGTGGAGAACAGATAGAAGTAACCAGAAGGTCCGAAGTAACACGTTATGAAGTCACAAATTTGGAAAAGACACACAGTGAATTTGGACACGATTTTTACCGCGCCGAAGGTTATCTACAAGCACGATACGACCCGTTACCTGCCCTTTCAATCGCACTTGGCACCCGATTAGATTACCTTGACTTGACAGAACAGCTCTCTGTACAACCACGAGGGAGTGTCAGTTTCAAACTACCGAGTGATTTCAATATTCGGTTTGCTTATGGACATTATGAACAGAGTCCGAAACCGTATCAAATATTATCAGAAAACGGAAATAAATCTTTAACATCCAGTCTTGCACAACACTATATTATGGAAATAGAACATAATGTCACCGATCAAACAGAAGTAAAGTTTGCAACATATTACAAAAACGAGAGGAATTTGGTGACAAAAGATGAAATTACAACGACATCCGACACGGAATCTCCTACTTCTGAAGGCGGGAGATTAGCAACAGAAGACGAGGTGTCAAACTATCTCAATCAAGGAGCAGCTTACGTTGGCGGTGTAGAAGCGTTCCTACGCCACCGCATATCAGATAAATTCTTCGGATGGATATCTTACGCATACACACATGCTGAGCGGTGTGAGAAACCGGATGCAAGCTATCAACCCCACCTATTTGATAATACACACATTGTCAGCGTTGTAGCAAACTATAACTTCACGCCGAATTTCGAAATCGGCATGAAATGGCAATATCTAAATGGCACCTCTGAAGTCCCGATTAGTTCTCTCGTCCTGATTCAAGACCCAGTTACGCGCGGGCTGAACCCCCTATTGGCAAGTGCTGACGAAGAATTACGTGCCGAGTTGACTCCATATCACAAGTTAGATCTCAGAGTCAGTCGTAAATGGAATGTCCGAGGCATGAAGATAGGTGGATTTCTTGATATTCTGAATGTATACAACAGAAAAAATAAGATAAAATTCTATTTTAATGAAGCAACACTTGAAATTCAAGGTGAAGAAATTCGAATTGAAGAATGGGAATCTGAAGAAATATCACAATTACCGCTTATAATCTATCTTGGGCTGACACTTGAATTTTAATTCCTCCATAAATGCAGAATTTTGCGACCGTTTTACCCCTACCCCGCGTCTTAATAGTTATACCATTTCTAATTTATAATGTCTCATTAGTTGTGGGAAGCTGGTAGGAGCGACCCCCGGTCGCGATCAGGAGGTCGCTCCTACCGAAGGGAGGACCTCCAATCAGCAATAACAGTAGAATTCCTTAATGAGACAATATTTATTAGAATTGGTATTAGAAAGAACAACAATCAATCTCATTTTGGGGTGACAGATGAAGAACAGTGATGTTGAACTGATAAATAGTATCCTTTCAGGTAGTGATTCTGCTTTTGCAAGCTTGGTGAAAAAATATCAAAAGCAAGTTCACGCACTTGTTTGGCGAAAGATAGGTGATTTCCATATTGCTGAAGAAATTACACAAGATACCTTTCTAAAAGTCTATCAGAAACTACCAACCTTGAAAAATCCGAATCAGTTCTCTGGATGGTTATATGTTATCGCAACGCGGCAATGCCTGGCATATCTCCGTAAAAAACGGATTGAAACTGAATCCCTGGAAGACATGGATACTGATATGATAGAAAACACCGCTTATTCTAAATACGTTGCTGCAGAACAAGCAAAAGCAAATGCAGATGCACAACGCGCGGTTGTTAAAAAGTTGCTCGCAAAACTCAAAGAGAGTGAACGCACGGTCATGATACTCCACTACTTCGGAGACATGACATGTGCAGAAATTAGTCGTTTTTTAGGAGTCTCCCCAAGTGCGATAAAGAGCCGCCTCAGCCGCGCCCGACAACGACTCAAAAAGGAGGAACCGATGATTACGGAAGCACTCAGCAATTTTCAAATATCCGCAAACCTAACTGATAACATCATGCAGAAAGTCGAAAATCTTAGTCCCGTTGCATCCTCTGGTGGTAATCCTCTCTTTCCTTGGATGTTGGCTGCATCTGGTCTTGTTTTGATTGTCATGATTCTTGGATTAGGTAGCCAGCAATTAGCGCGTTTTGTGCAACCTTATAGTTTAGACGCGCAGTCTGAGTTGACGGTGGAACTTATTGATGCACCTATAGTTCAAGTTATTGATACAAAACCCAATGTTAGAAACCTGCAAAAAAGTAATTCCGATATTTCCGACACAAGGAATGGTGCGGGACAAGGATCGAACCATGTTTCAACGGACCCTGGAGACTATACACAATGGGAGCTGCCCAAAGGTGCAAAAGCACGACTCGGTAAAGGTCAGATAACAGGAAATTTAGCTTTTTCGCCCGATGGCAACAAGCTTGCGGTTGCAAGTGCCATCGGAATATGGATTTACGATGCCCGTCCTGGCAAAGAAAAAGAGCTTAACCTAATAACAGGACATCCGTACGATGTTACTGCCATAGCGTTTTCTCCGGATGGTGTCACTCTCGCCAGTGGAAGTCGTGATGCAGCTGTCCGCTTATGGGATGCACGGACAGCAACACATTTAGCTACACTTGTGGGACATAACTGCCATAGCATTTTCGCCGGATGGCAACACACTCGCTACGAGCGATGGGATTGTGAGATGGCGAAGAACAGATAAAAAAGGTATTGAATCAGAAGTACGGGTGTGGAATAAACGAACAGGAGAACTCATAACGGTACTTAAAGGACATACCCAAAGTATCTATTGCGTCGCCTTTTCCCCGGATGGTAAGACAATTGCTACCGGAAGTGCAGACAAAACAGCACGCCTATGGAACGCACATACAGGGCAGCATTTAGCAACACTCACAGGACCACCATCTAAAAAATTCCAAAATCACTCATCAACAGTAACTTCTATCGCGTATTCACCTGATGGAAAAACCATCGCTACCGGCTGTTTGGATAACAGTTTCCGATTGTGGGAGGCACAATCTGGGGAACTCATAACTAAAATCAAAGAGCCTAATGCAGGTATCTATTCTATAGCGTTTTCTCCAGATGGAGAGACTATTGCAACTGGAAGTCATGAAGTTACGCGGTTGTGGAATGCACATACTGGAGAACAAAAATCTACACTCAGTGGTCACCTTATCACTGCTACTTCTGTAGCGTTTTCTCCAGATGGAAATACTCTCGCTACCACAGGTTGGAACAATACAGTGAAATTGTGGAACACACAAACGGGTAAACTCAGAACTACAATTAAAGGACATGCATCACTCATCAAATCTGTGGCGTTTTCTCCAGATGGAAATACTCTCGCTACCACAAATTGGGACAAGATGGGATACTTATGGAACGTTAACACAAAACAACTTAAAGCCACACTGAAAGGGCATTCATCCGGTGTTGCATCCGTCACATTTTCTCCGGATGGAAGAACTATTGCTACTTCAAGTGCAGACGAGACAATACGTTTATGGGACGCACAAACTGGAAAATACATAAACACACTCTCAGGACATACCGAATGGGTCCATTCCGTAGCGTTTTCTCCGGATGGAAACATCCTTGCAAGCGGGAGTTCGGACAATACAGTCCGATTGTGGCACATTCCCACAAGAGAACTCATAGCAACAATTACAGGACATACACGAATTATCAAGTCTGTAACGTTCTCTCCAGATGGAAATACACTTGCAAGCGGAAGTTATGATGGGACTGTCCGGTTGTGGGATGTACACTCACAAGAACACGTTGCCACATATCAAGAACATATTAAAGCAGTTTATGTAGTAACATTTTCCCCCGCTGGCAATATAATTGCCAGTGGAGGTGCTGATAAATTTGTAACCTTATGGGATACACGCACAGCACAGCAAATAGTAAAACTCCCAACTGATAGGACTGTCACTTCTATTGCGTTTTCGCCGGAAGGTACCATACTTGCTATTGGAAGTAGAGACGGAACAGTACGATTGTGGCAAACACAAACAGGGGATATAACCACACTCACTGGTCATAGGAGCAATGATAGCGTTTTTGTAACGTTTTCCCCAGATGGGAACACTCTCGCCAGTGGGAGTGATGACGGCACAATTCTATTATGGCAGGTTCGTTAGTTGTAGGTTAGGTTGTAATATGATTATATCTTCTTTAGAGGTGTCTGAACGGAAACACACTTGTCAGTGCATGCCATGATGGTACACTCCTCGTTTGGGATATGCCTTAGGGTCAGTATGTGTCTAAACGGAATTACCCCATCCTTTTGATTGACAATTTTGTTTGAACTGTAAACTTGAAAATGATAAGATAAAAGCAAAATGCTTGGAGCAATCAAATGAAAAAACCGACCTGTCTAATTATATCCATTATCTGTCTTGTGATTCTCGTTTTAGGTATCATATTTGTACTTCCGTGGTTTGTTGAGTTATTTCAAGAAATCCAACAGACGGCAGTTCAAGAACGTGAATATACAAATACACTTAGCGGCTATGCAAATATACAACTTACTGCAGAACAGGAAAATCTATTAACACAACTTCTTGAATACTCTGGAGAGTCTACCGAAGTTGATAATTCTCCAGATTTTGAATTTACGCTATCTTCTGAACACTATCTCTCTTATCTTAAAGCAAGGGATGGACAAGACTATGCGGATTATCATGCATACATCGCTGCCATGCCGACTGATCATCATAGAACTGCTGTCCGTACAAAACTCAATCAATTCTTAGACGTGGAGGTAGATGAGAAAGAACTGATGATATGGGTTAATAGTTATTACATTATTCGTGAGTGGAGCAAGACCGGTAAAACTCAACAAAAGAATGGAAAGGAATTTAGAGGACTATTGGATAAACATCTAATAGATCCTTTAGTAAAACTGAACTCTGGTAGTAAAGGTTTTTCCACACACTTTGTTAAGATGGGCTTGGTTTCTACATTTATGATTGATGACAACGCTATTTTTCATGAAGCGTGGCAGAAGCGAATTCAGGTTTATGGCACTCAGGAAGGGTATCTGCGATGTGCAATTGCAACACCAGATGAATTTGCTTTGATGCGATCCTATTTTCCTGATGCGGACACATTCAAAAAATGGTTGTATGAACCATTTCATAAGGAGGAAACTATAGAAGAAAAGGAGGGTAAATAGATTTTTCCTCCATTTATGGTAGATTATGGAATTATTTACACACTTTCACAGGTAGGAGCGACCTCCCGGTCGCGACCAGAGGTCGCTCCTACAATTGTTTGTTCTGCTAAGGTAGAAATTAACTCCGTAAGTGTCGGGAATTGGTCTCTGTCTTCGGGTGATATGTCTGCCAGATGTGTGTCACTTACAAGGCGATAAATGTCCGCTGCGCCTGTCAAAATGTTTGGTGTTAATCCGACATCCTCATAAGTATCAGCGATCTCTTCCATTTCACCGATCCAACGTTTTGCCTTTGTTGGCATACCCGGTAATCCTCTTTCCATCCTTTCATATAAAGCAGTTTGGCTCAATTGAAATTCCTTCTTCAGTGCGTCAGATACCCCTAATATCTCTGCTGCAGTCAGTAACTCTGTGCAGAGTGCAGTTAATCCTTTTGTCAAGGATGCGTAACACATCTTAATAGCGGAAGCGAGACCAATTTCCTTTCCAAGTGGACGAATATCTAATCCATAATTATTCAGTTCAGAGATTGTATCAAGTTGTGGACCCGAAACATAGAAACGGGTCGTATTAGGTTTTCGCGGTGGTGGACCGATTATAGAAGCATCAACGAAATTTCCACCTGCAGCTTCAATTGTGTTACCAATTTTTCGGACAGTTTGTGGTGCGATTGCGTTGCAGTCTGCATAAGTAATTGCGGTGTCCATCTTTTGTAAGGTATCAGCAACAACCTGAGCGGCTGCACTTGCTTGTGCGGGGACCATTATTGACAAGATTAGGTCTGCTTGTGTGATGAGTTCGTGATATGTCTTGACATCTTCGATACCTGCTTTTTGTGCAAGTTCACGGGTTCTGTTACTTCTACCCTCAAGACAGGTAATGACGCGTAAGCCGTTTTGGCGTAGGACAGCTCCGATAGTGTGTCCCATGTCGCCAGGGCTTAGAATACCGATTGTGTTTGGCATAGGTACTTCTTAATAAACGATAGGAACTATGGTAGATTATACAATTAATTTTACATTCTGAGTTGTAGGTGCGATCTCCGGTCGCGACCAAGAAATCAACGGT
>JAAXHO010000249.1 GCA_012270795.1 Candidatus Poribacteria bacterium | reverse complement strand
AATGTAATTAACTGGCACAAGTCGTACTAGTACGAATTTGATAGTGTCTATCTTTCATAAATGGGTAGCAGACGATAGTTCAAAGCTAAGGTAAGAATTGCCATTCCGGTGCCATAAGCCTTACCATAAGAACTGTTGAAACTCCCATCCTGTTGTTGCATTTTTTGTAGCCGTGTTATTGTGCGTTCATTCCAAGATTGCCATGCCTCAAAATCGCTTTGAAAAAGTGCCTGTGCCATATAATATAAGGTATAAAACTGATAGTGACTACCTATGTTGTGATTTACTCTGCGTTTTATATATTCTGAAGTTGATTTATATTCAGGTGTATCTTTTCTCTTACCAATAGCATATACGAGTGTTGCGATAGCAGAACGTGTGAGGCCATCACCGTGGCTGCTTGACGGCATATAAGAAACGCCACCACCCCGTATTGTGCATGTTTGGAAAAAGTTGAGTGCTTTGTCAATAGCTTCGTTTGAAATTTCAATACCAGCGTTTCGTGCACCGAAGATTCCCATTAAAACAGTGCCTGCGACGGTTGTATCGGCATCTCTTGCTGTGGGAGAATAACGCCATGCCCCCCAAGGATTCTTTTTTTGTGCAGTCAATGCGCATCTGACCGCGAGTTCTAATGCTTCACTGATGGTGCGTCTACGGTTATGAGGCACATTACTTTCTTGCCAGAGTAGATCTTCTCTGACTGCGCCATACGCTTCTGATAGAGCTAATGTAGCAAAGCCGTGTTGGTACATTGAGGCGTGTCCACTCGTTCCCATGTATCCTGTTTTTGGGTTTTGACTGGAGATGATACTTTGTAAAGCCTTACGTATATGTGTTGCATAAGGTCCATAGTCTGGGTCTTCTCCACTTGCCATCAATGCCATCACGCAAATACCTGTTACGCCTGGGCCTTTCTGCGATCCTTTCCAACTTCCATCTTGTAACTGGGTGTTCGCGAGGTATCGTAAACACCGATCATTGATACTCCTAACAGCAGGTGAGACACCTGTTCCGTAGCGTAGGGTAGGGTCTTGTGCGTAGGTTGAAGTGCTAATAGATGTAATTAGCAGGATAAGGAAACCAAAGAAACTGATAATAAATAAATTTTTATTTATTAGAACCCGTATATTTTTTCTATGTTTTATCATGTCTTTTCTCCAAATGCGTTCAGATTCATTTTACACCCAACGTTTGTAACAGATCGTATAATTGACTGAACATATTGTTGGTGCGTATTCTATAGTTCAACAATCTATTGGTATTTACATTTATCTGTTCTATAAGTTTATCAAACATCTCCCTTGGAGCATTCTGGTTCAAAGGAGAGACAGTCAACTGTGCTGCAGTCTTTTCTAACTTCTTCTACTGTGCGTCATCTAAAAAGAGTGTAATTATCAGCGGGAAGATTTGTAAATTTATATTTACCTTTGGCATCAGTCTTTACTGTCCACTCTTTTCCATCTGAACTAACAATCTTAACTGTAACACCTTCAATTGGGTTTTGGTCTTTTGTTGCGTCAATGACCTCGCCTCGGATGGTCGATCCCTGTGTAGCATTACCTTCTGCAAGTGCAACGCATGCGGATATACCGATATAAACAATTGCGGTAAGTACAAAACTAAAACGGTTCATTTTCTTCGTCACCTTCCTCTCATTCATCTTATACCATTTCTTAAAAATAATACCATTTCTATCTGATAATCTTACATTATTTCGTAGGTCGGGTAGAGCTTGCGAAACCCGACAGGCACTGAACGTGTCGGGTTTCGCAAGCTCTACCCGACCTACGATAGGTTATGACAATTTGTCAATTAGAAATGGTATAAGATACCGTTTGTTGAGATGTATAATTATTTCAATAATTCACCATAATTGGATTTTTAAGTTTAGTTGTTTTTTTTTGTGAATTTTGCGAATTTTTCAAAAGTCTTTTCGATCCTGCCGTGGTATGGGTTTATGTCGGTTTTTTATTTTAACGAAATTTTGAAAAAAACAACTAAATGGATTTTTTATCGTTTTTTGTTTTGTATTTTTTATGTAAATTTTAAAAAATTATTTTCAAAAAAGTGTAACATTTTCTATTTTATTATTAGTGGTTATTTTTCTTATGTTGTATTGTCTATATTATAGTGCGTCACATATTGTTTTTTCTAATTGAACTGTAGAGCGGAACAATAAATATCCAATATATATATATACAATAGTTTACATTAATCAAAAGTGTTAGTTTTGGATAGTAGTCAAACCTGTTTGCCATTCCTTGCCTTTTTTACCCGCATAAAGCATCACATAGGAATCACGGATTTTAAGGATTTGACCTGTTAGCACACCATCACAATCAAATGCGTCGGGGTCGTCCGAAGGCGTAAATATAGGGTTATATGGGTTCGGTTCAAAGGTGTGAAAGTCTTGAGTTCGGATATGCCCCATCCGCCACACTTCTCCATCGAATCCACCATAGATAATATGGTAATACTGCGGTCCTTTGAACACTTCAGTTTCACGAACCCCCTTACTATCCCATGTCTGTCCACTTCCTGTGAAAACAGGATTAGCAGGATTGTTTGTGACCCACGCAGGATTGTTTGTGGGTGCTGTCGCATGACACATTGTGAGACCATCCTTAAAAGATTGTGTTGCCTTTCCAGTATATAGGATATGGATCGTGTCACCATCTAAAGCGACTGAGGGATGGGTTGATCCGTGTCGTTCATGTTCAGTATCTGCAGGAATGACAGGCGTGTGAAGGACGCGTCGCCATTCACCCATATCACCATCACTCACAAGTAAACCGGTCTGTTCAGCAGTCGTTTTTCCCTTACCTCGATAATACATATAGTATTTATTATCTACAGGATTTAGAAAGGGAAAAGGGTACTCAACAGCAGAATTGTCAAAACCGTCCGTTGAAGGTTCAAAAATAGGGTTGCGCGGATCCTGTGTGATGTTAGTGATGTCGTTAACGGGAGCGGTTGCGTGCATCATCAACCAACGAAAATCTACTTCACGTTTACACCAAAAGTAGTGCAACGTGTCATCAATAATAATGGCATGCGTTGCTGCTGCCCAGAGCGGTGGCGGAAGGGAGATGATTGGCTTCCCTTCCTTTATCCTCTTGAAACTGGCGAACAACTCAAACGGAAGAACATTATTCTGCGAATCAGACATCGTTTTCCCTCTTTTCAGACCATTGCATGCTTATTGTGTTCCTTCCAAAACATTGAAATAAGCATCTAAACCTTGTCGGAATTCTTCGGGCAATACGCGTCCAGCTTTCCCAGTTGCTTGTCTTGGTGAACGTTTTTCAATGAAAGCGGTTCCGGTGTCATCCCCTGAGCCGATGAGTCTGAGAGCTGACATCAATGAAGCAAGTGCTTGTCCTGATGCGCCGCCACCTGGCGTGTCTCCTCCCCCGCCTCCGCTGCTTGGTGTATTTGGTATGCGTTGGGTTTGAAGGAGTATTTCGATTACTTCTGAAATCGCTGCAATTGCTTCAGGCCCTGTGTTAGGTTGCGCGAGAATGGATTCCGCTTCCTCCATCACTTCAGCTGCCATACGCACTTTGGCGTACTGTTTTTGGATCGATTGTGTATTTATCGTTGGCAGCATACTTATTTCTCTTGCGATTTCACGGGTATCCTCTGCGATTTCGTATTGTGTATCACTTAATGTCTCGCTCCGTTCTAAATATATGTCATCGGTGATGGCATTTTTCGCTTGCTCAACCTCGCGCGTCTCTTCACGCAATTGAATTTCACGGTTGATGATACGTAACACTTCCAAAATAATTTCCGGTGGCAGGTTTGGTGCTTCTCCCTGACTCGGTTCTCCAGGCGGTTGTTCCGGCAATGGGTCAACCAGTTGTTCTGCCCATCGATCCAATGTATCCGCCCAATATTCCGCCTCAATGGTGGATTGTCCGATAAGATTCATGCTGATGGCTCTAACAAGATCGCGCATCTGATTTTCTAAGGAAGCGTCTTCCATCTCTGCTAATACGCGTAAGTAATTTGCAGAGGGACGTCGGTCAGTATATGCTGCCATATCCTGTATGATAGTTGCCACTTCTTTTGATGCTGTTCCTTCAAGCGTTGCTAAACGTTTGAGTTCTCTTTGATTATCCGCTTCTCTGTTCGGCACACCGAAACTGTCCAGACTATTCAGGTCAGATGCAATGTCAATTTGCTTTCGTGAGGCTGCTTTCAGACGTTTTACGAATGTGCTGTTTTCGAAAGCGACAAGTAACTTCTTCATTTCGTCAGATAATTTGTCAAAAGCATCCAACAATTCCTGCTGTTCTTCAAATGCCTGTAAAACAAGGTCTGATGCCGTCGGTTCGGCGTTGTTTCCATCTTGAGCTTGGTCTTGATTGTTTCTGCCGCTACCCTTTAATATTGTGTCAGGAATGCCCATTCCTCCGGATATTTGTCAGGAGGGGCCTGCTTGTGGGTCATCAAGTGGATTGAATCCTGACTCAACATCTGATAAGCCGGGGATTGGATTCGCTGGTGAAAAAGCTGGTTTACCGCCTTGAGGAGTTTTACGGCGGTCTGCACTTACTGAATCACCCTGTTTGTTCGGATCATCAGGCATTTCTTCGTCTGCTTTTTCAGATGGCACTTTGATATCCGGTCCATACTTTTCAAGTTCGTCATCAGACTTTTGGGTTTCACTATCAGATTGTGAGGATTGTCCGCTCGCTGCTTGGTTTTGCTGCTGTGATGGATCAGAAGGATTTGATTGTCCACTTGCTGCTTGGTTTTGCTGCTGTGATGGATCAGAAGGATTTGATTGTCCATTTGCTGCTTGGTTTTGCTGCTGTGACGGGTCAGTAGGTTTACCACTCTGATCGTTTTGGGAGGACTGCCCTGGTGCTTCGGCTGCTTGTGCAAGTAGATCGGCGACAGATGGCATTTGCTTCCCAGCGATTTCCTCTAACTTATTTAGCATTTTAGCCCATGATTCAAGCTGTTGTCCATCAAACTCACTGTTTTTTGAAGCTTCCTGCAGCAGTTCTTCACCTGAACCGATTAGACTATCAAGTTTTGCTGCGTTAGCACGTTCCAGTGCGGCTTGATTCTGCAGCGTTTTCCGTTGTGCGGGGTCATCAAGTTCCTCTGGTGACATATTGCGTAGTTCACGGTTGGTTTGGTGTAACTGTAGTTCCTTATCGTGAACATCCTTTGCTGAGCCTGCCCAGAGCTGCATCTGCCCGATGAGCCATTTGTAGTGTTCTGCGGGTGAGAGTACATGCATCACTATTTGGGAGGAATAGATGCGTTCTCGGTTTGGATAATAATCTTCTACAAAGGCACGTAGGCGCAGACTTTGGGGTTTCACATTTTCGCGTTCAGCGGAAAAAGTTGCGGGGACGGTGAGTTCGTCAGAAGTTGGAGAACCTGCCGACACAGTTTTCTCACCTATTGCTGGATCGGGATTTTGTATGGGGTTCTTGATACCTTCCCATGCTAAACCGATATGTTTAACACCGAAGTCATCTCCCGCTTGAATCTCAAATGTGAGTACGTCTGTAGAGAGGAAAACCTGATTATTTTTTAGTTTAGTGATTGCGATTGTCGGTTCAGCATCTTCTTGTGCTTCGAACTGCAACACCTGTGGTTCACTTGCAGCGAGTCCATAACGATCACGCCATGTGAGTTGCATCTCTGTGTTGGTATCCACCGATATGGGTTCGGTTATCACGCGTTCGCCCTCCACCTTTTGGGGACGATTGTTTAAAGTTGCTTCCGACAGTTCACGTGTTGTAGTTGCTTCCAAAGTTGCGGTACTACCTTTGACTAAGTTCACGATACCGCCACGTACATCGTCTATTCGTGGTTCTTCGTGCTGCAGATAGTCGGGGAGTTGGACTTTGGCAATAAGTTCTTTTAACGCTGGACGCAATTTCGGTTCAACGGGTATTGATCGGCGTGCATCTCCGATCCGCAGATTGATCTTTCCGTCCTCTGTTTGCGGTGGTAATTGGAATTTGTAGGTCCCTCCATCTCGTTCTGCGGTCACAGGTTCTTGTTTAGCGTAACGTGCTTCTCCTGCTTCAGGTTTCCATGGGGAATCGTCCTTGAGTAGTGCTTTAACATCAAAGGGTTCGGCATAAGCTACGACACGTTGGTTAGGTGTGTCTTCCAAGTGTGCAAAGGTAGATCGTTCCACATTTCGCCACGGTGTCAACCAACGTGCAAGTGCATTCCGAGTCGTCGCAGGAATTATAAGTACTCCGACGATAACCAACACTAACGGTATACCTGCTGCCAATGTCCAACGTCTGTGTCTTGGATTCGGCACAGCCTCAGCAAGATTGTGTTTTGCGACCTCTTCATCAACTTGGTGCATGGCCGCTGCAATCAGCGCGGGACTTGCAGATTGATCTGATCTTTCTGATGCTAACTCTATGATGCCAAGTACGTGATCACCAAACCGGGGAAACTTGTGCTTTAGCAACCGTGCGATCCCTTCAAGTTGCCGATTTCGCCACACCCATTTGTAATATTTCATTGGCAGAAAAACCACCATGCCTACCATGCCTATTACCAAAATGAGGGCGCGCAGAAGCGCATGCGTATCAAATAGTCGGTCTAAACCAAACACGATGAGATACGAAATCATGAGTCCAAAGAGTGCTGCTAATGTGCCTTCTGCAAGTTTGATTATCCATACACGTTTTTTGTATTTTTCTAATGCATTTTTCATGCGCGGGGGTATGTTGACCCCACTATTTTGTTGGTGTGTTTGGTTCATTGAAGTTCTCCTTTGGTGTGGCTATCTGTTTTCTATTTTTCAATATGATTTCTGAAGATGTTATATGAATACTAATACTATATCGTACCTGCCATTTTGCGTGCAACCCAAAATAATGCAAGCAGTAAGATGATCAATCCGCCCCAGAGCGGATGTGCCCAGATTCTTGTGCGTTTGTCAATCGGTTCAGGTTCCGGTATCGCTGCCAGATGATCTAACAACGTTCCTACTTCATCAACTGTCACTAACTTCCCTTTGGTGATTTGTGAGATTTCGTCAAGCACATCAAAACGTGCCAAACGTCCTTGCTGTTCTCTGTTCAGACCTTGTACTGAAAGTTCTGTTTGAACAGAAGCACCCGTTTCGCTGCTTGTTGCGACAAGACGGTAGTTTCCAGATTCTTTCGGTTCAAACGTTCCAACAAACAATCCTAAAGCATCTTTTACGCCTGGCTGTAACCGAATTGTCTCAGTTTTTCCAGTAGGAGAGATCGCCTGTACAGTGACCGTGCCTCTATCCAGAGGACCACCGACATTGTCCATCACGTTAGCATTTAATGTTAATATATCATCCACATGGGGTCTATCAGGTGAGTAGAAGAGTCGTATTGCCTCGCCTTGTGCCATCTGTCTGCGATATGCCATCCAGCGTGCAACTTGACTCCAGAAGCGGTAGTGATACTTGTCTTCTACGCCGTGTCGCCACCGCCATGCACTGTCCGTTCCCATGAACAACACTTTACCTGTGCCGTAAGTCTTTGTAACGATGAGCGGTACTCTACCAGAAATTGTGGAGGCTTGGTCGTGTACTGCTAAAATCTCTGTGCCTATTTTCGCACGTTCAATGCCTGCGTACCAGTAAAACCCCGGCAGTGTGCGCCACACCTCGCTATTGTCAAGGTCAGTATCACCGAGACGTGTTAGCAAACTACGTTGTCCGGGTTCAGTGAGTGCGAAATATCCTTGGACGCTTGAACCGAATCCATTCGGTTTTGCGTTGTCTATAACAACTGGATAAAGGTCGGCAAGTGGACCGGTTGTCAATGAACTTTGCCCACCAGTGCGACCCGGAATAAAGACGATTCCCGCGGCTTGCGCGCTAACGAGCTGCCGTAAATCTTGTGCATGCTCAACTGTGAGTTGTTCAGGCGATATACCGACATCTCCAAGAAACACAACGTCAAATTCGCTGAGTTCTCTGGCATCGGGAAAACGTTTGATGTAACTGCGACCCCCTCCGACCTGCGGCAATTTCGGATGATATAGTAGACAAGTTAATTCAACACCTGCATCCCGTTCTAAAGCATTGCGTAGGTATCGGTATTCCCAACGCGGATAGGATTCAATGACAAGGACTTTCAACTGCTCTTTACGGATAGATATAGGTGCAGAAAGCTCATTATTTTCGGGGATCAACTCTCTTATATCTGGTGTAATACGCAGATTGAGGGTATACTCTCCTGTTTCCTGCGGTGTCCACGCCATATTATCTTGTGCTTGTCCCATAGCAGGTACAGTAATAACTTTGGTAACCGTTGATTTGTCATCAATGCTTAATGTAAGGTTCACATCTCTGTCCTGTCCAATAGTGTTTCGGACGACAAACGGGATACGCAGTTGCTTTTTTGTTACGCCATAAGTCGGTGCGTCTATACTGACTAACTCAATATCGGGTAAGGGTACTTCACTGCCAACACCAACAGTGAAAACCGGCACTCCTTGCATGTGAAACCGTGTTGCAGCTTTTTCTGGTGAGTCGCCGACATTCCAATCACCGTCAGAAAGAAGTACCGCACCTCGAAGGTTGGAATAGTTTTCTAAAACGTGCGACAGTCCAGCGTTTATATCTGTAGCTTCTTCTGGCGGGTCAATCAGTGAAGAAAATGGCTCAAACACTACGGTGAGATCGGTATCTTCCTCTGTTTTCCAAACTTCCTCTGACAGCAGCGGTTGTATTATTTCGGCACGACTTTTGCGTTTGGCAGTCGTGTCTTTTTCGTCAATTATATCCTGTGTTTTCATGCTGTTGGATTTATCCCATAGCACAGCAAGCGTAGAACGTTGTTCAGGCGGTTGGGATTCTATCCATTCAGGTTGATTTAGTGTTGCCACCACGAGACAAACGAGTACAAACCTGAGAAATTCAAGTAATCCGATACGTTTTCGGTAGCCGCTGCGGTGCCATGCAAACCAGCATAACGCACCGGTAATTATAATGACAATGAGTCCTAATGTTATGATAGAGTTGTTTGTGAAGAATTCTATGTGTCCTTGTGGGTCTTGCATTTGATATCGGTCTCCAATGTTCTAATTTCAATCAGCCTCGCTGCCTGCCGTTGCAAAATCAACAACAGGATTATTCTCAACCCTCTTATTTGGCAAGCTCAACACCGCTTCAACAATGAGTGCTACCAACATGGCAATGAGAAAAATACGCCATAGTTCATTCGCTAACGAGGACGTATCTCCAACCTCCACATCTATTCGGCGGTAGGATAAACCACCAAAGAGGGCATCAACCTTCTCAACGGGTGCTGCGTTAGCAATATCTTCGGCATGACTTCGATTTACCGCTACCCAATACGCTTCGTCTCGGTAGACACCAGCGTGCAACCCACATTGTGAAAGAGATGCAGCATCGTCTTTGGGGGCAACCACTTCCCATTGTTCTCGGTCTGCAAGTGCATTAGAAGCAGCATCGCGTTGAGATGCATCGGTCAATGCACGACATCCTTCCGCTAAAGCACGTTGTAACATCACATAAAACACCACTCCATCGCGTTCAAAAGACGAAAACTGAGCTGTTGGAAGGGTACTACAAAAATACACTGCACCGGAGTCAGTATTGACACGGGTTAGCAGCGGCGAATCGTCACCAAACCGTGCTAATGTGGTTCCAGTACTTTCGTGAGAACGGTATTGGTAGGTGCGTAGGTCGTTTAACGGCAAAGGATCACCGCTGTCGGTATGTGCCAGTAAGTCTGTATCACCACGCCACCATGAAACTTCAGAACTTTGCTCATCCTCAGGTTGTTGCCAGTCACTCCAACGTGTCTCAAACATCTGCCCACCAACATTCTGATGTGGCGGAAAGAATATAACAACCCGTCCACTCTTGACAAAATTCTGAATCTGCTCAGCAACCAGTTCATTAGGTAAAGCTGCCTGCCAAATTAATAAACCCGAATTTTCCCAATCAATCTCTCCGATGCGATTCGTTGAAAATACCTCTGCCCGATGTTGAAGTCGTGCGTCTGGTGGGATAGCAAGTGCCCGCCGAAAGGTCTCGCCTGTTCTGGCATCATCAGTGACAATTACTGTTTTTCGCACCGGTGGTTCTGAAAAAACAAAGAAAAACCTGTTGTCCAATGGGTTTGCATCCCCCGGCAACCCGACTGAACCCCATCCAGAGGTGAGTGTGCTATCAATAGGAATACTGTGCCCCTGGATAGATCCGCCAAGTAGGTCAAGTTCTAATTCCACGACTGATCGAACATTATTTACCTCAAACTCAATTGGTACCTTTCGCGTTGCGGTATTGTTACCGTCTCTGCGAACCATGACATCAAGTATCAATTCCGCCTCATTTCCACGTTGCCAACGCTGCACGTTTTCCACCCTAACCGATAAGTTGTTAGAAGATGGGGCTGCATAAGCAAGTAAGAAATGATGTACATTGTCTAACAGTGCAAATTCCTCACGTATGGCATCCCAACGTCCACTACCCACAGTCCAATCGTTTTCGTGCAGGTCGGAACAGAGCCATATTTCAGCGCGCCCTGAATTGTTTGCTTTGAGATAAGTTAAAGCCGACTCATACATGCCCGGAATATTGGCACTTGTAGCACTTGCTTCAGTCATAGGCAAACTCAATAGTGCCTGTGGTGAGTCTACTTCTTGTAGTTCTCCAGTAGCACTATCAATAAGAATCAGCTGTGTCCCATAATCCCCTTGTTCCAGCAAATCTACCAATCTTTTTAGGGCAGTGGATCTCTTTGACTCACCCGCTTGCAGGTCTTGTGTTTCCATACTCGCAGATCGGTCAAGGAGCACCATCGTAATATCGGGTTTTGCAAATCCTATACTTCCTAACCATCCCCCAGAAAGGGGTCTACTGATAGCAAAAATGAGTGCTGCAATTGCCAGAACACGCATCAACAAAATGAGTATGTGGCGAATGCGCGCCATGCCCTTGCTCATGCGTTTTGCGGTCATAAGGAACATCATTGCTGCCCACGGCACAGTCCGGTGCCGCTGTTGATTGATGAGATGAATGATGACTGGCAGCAATATCAAAGGAAGTGCTATTAATGTTAGTGGTTGTAAGAAATTCATAGTTTGTTATTGGCTTTCAGCGTTTGGCTTTCAGCAATCGGCTATCAACCGTCAGCTCTTAGTTTTTTCAGTAAAGCGGTTAACATCTTCTTTTAGGCAAATTATTGTAATTTTCTAAAATCTCATATATTATATATTTTTGTTAACATGTCTAATCTGAAAACTGATTGCTGACTGCTAATTGCTATATTATGCCCGTTTTTTGGGAGTTCGTCCTAAAAGAAATTTTGCTAAGACATCACCATAATCGTCATTGATACAGATGCGATGATAGTCTATTTCTGTGTCTTGGATAACCTCATTCATACTATCAAGGTAAACTTCAAGTGCACGACGGTACTGCTCACCGATAATGATTGGGTCCGCTAAGATAGGTTCGCCACCCTCCATGTCAACAAAACGTATCGGACGATCAAAATCAAAATCAAGTTCATTCTGCTCCATAAGATGAAACACTGCCACATCATGCTTACGGAAACGCAAATGCTCAAAACAGTTTCTGGCAACTTCAGGATCAATGAACAAGTCAGATATGATAACGATGAGAGCTCTTTGCGGCACACGTTCAGCGGTTTCGTGAAGTGCTTCTGCAAATCCTGTTGCCCCGGAAGGTTCTATTGCTCCGAGTTCATCAAGGACTGCACTGAGGTGTGTCGCACTACGTTTTGGTGGGATTTCTTTGTGGAATTGTGTACCCGCGCAGTAGAGACCAACGGCATCGCCTTGAAGCGCGGCAATATAGGCTAAAGTGCCACCGATACGGCGTGCATAATCAAGTTTGCTCATGCCGTTGTATGCATACCCCATTGATCCGCTGGTATCAACGATTAAGCACATTCGCAGGTTCGTATCTGCTTCAAACTCTTTGATATAGAAGCGGTCATTACGGGCGTAAGCACGCCAATCCAGACGCCGCGTGTCATCCCCCGGTACATATTTGCGATATTCAGCAAACTCAAGACTTGAACCCCGTATCGGGCTGCGATGTTTCCCAGACACATTCCCTATCATAGGTAACCGGGCATGCAGTTGCAGCGTAGACAAACGTTCAAGCACTTTTTGGTCGAGATAATCTCGTTTGAGTTGTAATGCCATAACTAACCTTGCTCAGACAATTCTTCAACGAGACGTTCAACGATGTCTTGACTAGTAATGTTTTCAGATTCTGCAGCGAAGGATGTAATGACACGGTGCGATAACACAGGATTGGCAACTGCAGTAACATCTTCCAGACGTGCCATGTAACTTCCACTGAGTGCTGCACGTGCCTTTGCGCCCAAAATCAGGTATTGAACAGCACGCGGCCCTGCCCCCCAAGCAACAAGCGGTTTTAGCCAGTCAGGGGATGCATCAGTTTTTGGACGCGTACTACGTGACAAGTCAACTGCAAATTCATAGATATGTTCGGGGACTGGAACACGCCGAACAAGATTTTGGAAGGCTATGACTCGTTCTCCTGTTAACACGTGTTCTAATGTCGGAAGTGACATGCCTGTGGTTGTTCTGGCAATTTCAATCTCTTCAGTCCTTGATGGGTAGTCCACCTCAATCCTGAACATAAAGCGGTCTAACTGCGCTTCAGGTAACGGGTACGTGCCTTCCTGCTCAATCGGGTTTTGTGTTGCTAACACAAAGAAGGGCGGTTCTAACTGGTAGGTTCTGCCGATGACTGTAATCTTATGTTCCTGCATCGCTTCAAGCATTGCTGCTTGCGTTTTGGAGGGGGCACGGTTAATCTCGTCTGCAAGAATTAGGTTCGCAAATAGAGGACCTTTCACGAATTCAAACTCGCGTCTGCCTCCTGGAATCTCTTGAAGAATGTCGGTGCCAGTGATGTCCATCGGCATAAGGTCAGGTGTGAATTGGATACGGCTGAACTCTAATGCCATTGTTTCAGCGAATTCTCTTACCAAAAGCGTTTTTGCCAAGCCAGGAACACCCATTAGCAGGGCATGTCCTTGCGCAAAAAGGCAAATTGATAAGTTTTCAATAACCTGTTCCTGACCAATAATTATCTTAGCAAGTGTTTGTTTTAGTTGTGCATAGACATCCCGCAGCTCATCAATCGCGGCAACGTCATCAGCATCCATTTGGTCAATATGTTCTGGTGTTTGCATAGGATTTCCTTTTGATAAAAAGAGAAGGACAAGTGAAAATATAGAAGATTGGATTTCCGCGATATAATCAACTCCATCCCACATTTATTTCTGGTGTCAACACTTTCAGTCACGCTACCGATATTCAAAACTTATGTATCTGAGGAGGAATTCTCACTCGACGTATATGTGTGATGTCCATTGCAGCTCGCTTTAAAGACTGCATCAATTGCTCCGAAGAGGTGGGGTAAATTGTACATCGACACACTTACTCTATTGCGAGTGAAGGTATTGCCAACGAGTAGTCCAAATTCCCATGTTGTCCCATCGCTCACAATACCATAGACATGGGTTTCGGGATCCTCATTTATTTTTTGTGCAGCAAGCATCTCTGCTATGCATTGCCCCCAACCTTGGTCAAAATCGTTTTTCTTTGCCTCGACGAGGATGATCAGCGGTATTCCAACAACGGGAATACCCAACTCAGACCGTGTAGAGATAAGGTAATCCGGCGTGCTGCTCAATGTTCATCATAGGTAATAGTTTTCTTAATCCAGAGTGCGTAATCATCCGCGTACGCCTTATAGACCTCCTTCAAAATCGGAAAAATGATAGCCTCACAACGCGCTGCCTCAGATGCATAAATATCAATGTATTGTGTACAAAACTCGAATTCTTCCAAAAATTGTTCTGAAGGAACACATGCAGTTTCCTCAATTGGGACAAAATCTTTTACTGTGTATGTAATTCTAAATTTTTCCAGCACTTCTGATATTGTTTTGAAATCACTAAAAGCCATGTGTCTACCTCCTACAAAATATTGTAGCATACTCTCGAGGAATATGTCAAGCGTTCATCAGAAACCGTTCAGAGGCATTCAATTGTTGAAATGTACTCTTGTTGGAGGGGTTTCTAACCCCGATTTCTGCTGCTGTGTATCCCTAATCGGGGTTAGAAACCCCTCCAACAACGAAATCCGACAATTGAATGCCTCTGAGAAACCGTTATAATGGGAGGTTGACATTTATTCGGTTAACATTTGCACATAGCTTGAATACTCCGACGGAATGGAATTTTTCAACGCTTCTAACATTTGCTTGTAACGTTCTTTGTCGTTTGCATTCTTGCTTGCATCAGCGACCTGTTTCCAAAAATAGTCTAATGAATCATTGGTAGATAGAATACTTAACGTATATTTGAAATATCTAAGAGCATCGGCATAGCGATCATTCACGACATACGCACGGCCAAGTGTCATGGGGTAGTGATAGCTGATTTTCGCAGAGTCTTGTAAAGCTCGTTTCGCATATTTTAGTGTTATTTCTGGAAAGATTCCTTTATCAAGAAGTTCTTCAGCAAACCAACGTTGGTAATATGCATCCTGTCCGTTAACCTCTTGCTTTCTCAATTTCAACCACTTAGTGTAGGCAGTTTTAGATTTCTTAAATTCACCTGTTTTTTTGTAGAGATCACCCAATAGTTCGTACAGTACCACACTCTCTGGCATTGTAGGTTCCATATTTTCAAGGATAGCAACGAGTTTGTGCTCTTGTCCTTCGTCAGCATAAAACTCGGACATAGCGCGAATTAAGGAATCATGCCTCGCTTGTGTCAAAGGTGCATCTAATGCTCGCTTATATACCGCTTCAGCATCAGAAATCTGATTCTGTTTTATATATAAATTTGCTAACAGATTGTAGGTTATGGATATTCTGGGTTCAAGTTCTATCGCTTTTTCATAATAGGTTACTGCTTTTGTCAAGTGCTCATGCTTTAAACTTGCCAAAATTGGACGAGTATAAGGTTCAAGTTTAGCATCTCCGAATAGTTTGCCATCATTTTTATTGAGTGAACCATCCGAAATGCGTCCTTGGGTTTCTTCGTCAAATTTCCAATATCCGACTAATCCCGCTTCATCTCCGTTCAACTGCTTGTTCATATCGGAACGAATTTGTTTTTCAGTACGCGCGATGTTCCAGATTCGCACCTCATCTATTAGTCCAGCAAAAGATGCATGCTCAGATATTTCTTCTTCATGCGAAGAACCGATACGGAATGGCAATAAGGTTTTACGTAGACTGTTCGCCTGCTTAAAGTCAGTTCTCCCAACTTCAGAACCGTTGATATAAAACTTCATGATGTTTTTTTTACATCAATGGTTCCAGCAACATGGTGCCATTTATTTTTTTCAATTGCATTTGGCGGAGACCAAATAAATTTTTGTGAATGTCCGCCCGGGGATACATTAAAGATAATTTTACCTTCATCAAACAACCAAAATGTAAATTGACGATGTGGAATGTCCGGAAGCCGTTTGTCACCTTTGAATAACACAGTCGTATAGGTGTTTAGAAAAGCTGTAGGTTTGATCCAAGCAGAAATCGTAACTTGTTCAGAGATATTGTTAATAATCTCACTGTCCACGATTTCCACGAAACTCCCATCTCCATCTAAGCTAAGGGCATTACTTTCAATTACTTCTTCTATCTCAAGATCCACTTTTTGATACAGATCCCCTAACTTTATGTTCCAGTAGACATTTTCTTCAGGTTGCAGCTTAGTAAGTTTTTCATACTGCTCAATTGCTTCTTTGATTCTATCTATGGCTTCATAACTCTCCGCAAGTTCCAAGATCAACTCTGGATTATGAGGATTTTTCTCAACATTCTTCAGTTGTTCCGATATCAATTTTTCATATAGTTTTCCGTCTATGGTGATTTCACGGATCGCGTTATTTGCCCTATTTCGTATACTGTAACTGCCGTCTTCACTTGCCATTTGCTGATATATGTCAAGTGCTTCTTCGTACTGTTTTGTCTCACGATAACTTTTCGCAAGTATTTCATGCAAAGTATCTTGAATCCTACTATCTGCAAGGCTATCACTCTTATCAATCGCGGATTTGGAAAGTTCAATTGCCGGTTCATACATCCTATTTTCTATGCAGATTGTTGCGAGTGAGCCAAGAAACCACACATCATCTTTTTCGCTACAGGCTACAAGTGCCTGTTTAGCTTGTTTGAGCATCTCTTTGGCTAATTCAGGCTGTCTGTTTTTTTCAACGCAGCTGCAGCATAATAGAAATAACGGACATCGTTAGGTTCTGCTTTACCAAGTGCTTCATACATTTCAGCAGCTTTTTGATAATCCCTTTCAACCCAATATACTCTTGCCAATACTGTGAGTACCACCAGATTATCTTTATTTTCTTCAAGTTTACCCTCATAATACGTTTTTAACACTTCAAGTTTATCTTGACCCTGGAAAGCATCAATCAATGAATTACGGACTGTCTCAAAGTTGTATGTCGCTGCAATCCTCGCAGATGTCACTGTAATTCTTTCCGAAGTGTAGAACCATATTTTGCTGTTTGTATACGAATTCATCTCTGTCTGATATGGTTCTATTACTGAGTCCATATCACCGAGTTGTACATATATTTTGAGCAATTCAGTAATGATTCTATCTTTCTGATATGAACTAGTTGTTATGTCGAGTGCGCGCTTATAGGCGTTAGCAGCTTTTTCCGGTTCGCCGGTTTTGTAATAGTATTCAGCAAGTGCTTTCTGCATCTCATAAGTGATTGTCCCATCATTTTCAGCTTGTTGTAACTTCTTTTCTAAATTCCCATGATAGCGATAGAAACTGATCAATTGCAGTTCAACATCTTGCCGATCTGATGCTGATGTGGCTGATAGAATTGCATTCTTCAATGCAATTTCAGCAGCATTTATGTCCTCATGGAAAAAATTAAGTCTGGCAAGACTAAGATATGTTCGTCTATCATCGTGTGCCAATTCAACTGCTTTGTTGTAGTTTGTAATAGCAGCAGCTTCATTACCATCGACTTCATAGAGTCTTGCGAGTCTTGCGTAATGCACGCCCATTGTTGGGTATGATTGGATGTAAGATTGTGCAAGGTCAAATGCCTCATCGAGTTTACCAGCAGCTTGTAAACTCCTAACAAGTCCATCTTGATATTTTGGATTTTCTGAGTAAATTTTTAGCAATTCGCTATAGGTTTGTGCAGCTTTATCGTGCTGATTTGTGCATGCGTAAAGCATCGCAAGTTGCGATCGAGATTCGTAGTCTTCAGGTACCGCTATCACAATTCGTTCGTAGATTTCTATTGCTTCCTCTAATTGGTTCCGCCGCACTAACGTTTGTGCTCTACTGACGAATTCTTGTAGAGGGGTGTCATTTTCTTCGGAGTCTTGTGCCTCAGGTCCTGCCATGAAAATAACTACTGTGATTAACATGAAAACGACTGAGAGAAAAGGCAATTTTGAGCGTTTCATTGAAATATATCTCCTATTAAGAAAAATAGTTAGAGCACTTTGTCCACCGACGATGAATGCACTTTTGATAGTCATCCCCAATCATATTGAAAATAGACCTTTGTAAAATCCTATTCTTAACACTTTATTGGATGCACTTCCTTCAGTGATGTGTCAACAACTATTCCTCAGAAACGCCTATTCCTCCGCGTGTATCGAAATCTTTGAGGTAACAATTCAATGTTTTTATCCATCCATTCCAACCGGGTTTGAAGCCAAGTTTTCATTTCGTCTACTTCACCTTGATATGTTAAACGCCCAGGGCCTGGATTCCCAAAAAGCATACTACCCAACACATTCCAACGTTGAAAGTTTCGTTTTTGTGCTTCCGACAGAAATTCAGCTGTTCGATCAATTTCGTCAAGAATCTCCGACGTGGCAAGCTCATTTTTGCGCAGCGTCTTCCATTTCTTAACCAACTTTGCTTTGAAGTTTTCATCTGAAACTAGCCGATGCCACCAAAAAGGAACAGGATTTGTATAAATTAACCAGCTGTCCGTTTCCCAACCGTCATGGAAAACTGTGTTACCAGAAGATAGGTTGAAATCCCAAACTGGCCCCGCAGCCAGCTTACCATCTCTCTCCTTGGACATATAGGCACTAAAACGAAACCCATCCGTGTTCTTAAAGAGTTCATTGATGATGAAATGGTCTATAAAAGAATCTATATCAATATATTTTGCATATCCGTGCTTTGGGTCATTGAATTTTGAACTTGCTAAGACTGCTTCAAATTTGTTCATATAGTCTCTTATCCACAATCTTTGTGCAACAGACATTTCGCGTCCTTTTGGATATACATAGGCAAGATGAGTGCCACGTTGTGTATAGAAAAAAGTCTCATTTCTATCCATCTTATCAATTTTTATGATGTATCCTCCAGTGATTTCAGATTCCTTGGTGTGAGTAGACTTCAGCGATTGTATGTCAACCCGCTCCTTACCGCGTTTAATCTTTTCTATGAGCAAATAGACACCAACATAATGCCCTGACCGAATTGTCTTATCACCCCTGTCATTGAGAAATAACTCAACAAACTTTGTTCTACTTGCGTATCTACCAATTCGGTTGCTGAACTCATAAGCCAAGTAGTTTCGCATCAGGGTTTTATCGGAATAGGGACCATTCAGCACCCAGTCCGATTCAGCAGGTAAGTTGAATATGGATACATCTTTATCATTGCCTTGTACATCCCGAAACTCAAATCCGTACTGTTTCTTCGGAAACATCTGTGATGTTTGTCCTCTCACCTCTATTCCAATTTGGCCATCAAAATGGATGTGCGTACTATTCAAACTGTTTTTGCCACCGGATTCATCGTAAATAATCTTCATCCGTGCTGGAATTTTGGGTTCATCAGGTATCCACCGTCCATTCGTATCAATGATAGCAAGCGGTAAATTCGATGTGTGGGTCCAGGGACGGTTATCTCTGTAAGTTGTGCGGTTTACATAATTTCTACGGTTAGAAATAATTCGACGGGGTGGATTATCTCGGCGAGGTTGAATATCCTGGCGGTTAACAGGTTTCTGTAATTGATACCTGCTATCGGTTAGGTAACTAATAAATGTAAATAAGATGACACCACCCAGAAGCAGAAGTATTGTTTTTTTAGTAGGAAACATTGATGGCACTTACCTCGTTAAGTAAAAATGGATGTAAATATTAAAAAGAAATATGTGTTAAAAATCGCGGGATACATTTGGTTTAAAGAAAGATATGCATGTCGTTATGCCTTACACGCGATTTGGTGTATTTGGACAAAATTGCATTTATGAGACACACTGTATTTAGGATAAAAAGAGAACCTTTTTGATGTAATGGAATCATTTATACGTAAAAAAAGAGTTATCTAATGAATATTATATCACTTTTTTGTAAGATTGACGACTTTATTAATAACTGAATAAACCTGCATTTTCATCAGAGGCATTCAATTGTCACAAAGCATCTTTGTTAGAAGACATTTCAACAATAGAATCCCAATAGATTATACATGATATCTATTGTTCTCAAAACAGAAAACACAACACTAAAAAACGTTAAAAAAACCATTTAGTTGTTTTTTTCAAAATTTCGCAAATTCAAAAAAACCTTCATAAACCCATACCAAGACACGCTCGAGAACACTTGTAAAAAAACACGAAAAACACGAAAAAAACAACTAAAAAATTCCACAGAGTACATTTCGACAATTGAATGCCTCTGACATTCCCACCGTTATATCTTGACTTTCTTCATTGAATACGTTACCATATTGTTAACAACACACTTAATCTGTAGAACACACCATCAAAAGGAAGTATTCAATGAAACATAGACATAAATTGTTGTGTAGATTCCCAAGAGTAGTTATTGTCGTTCTTCTCCTCTTTTACACAACAAACACTGTACCCGCCCAAACTACCCTCCCTGCCGAAGAAATTGCTAAAAAAGCGTTAGCAGCGACGGTATATTTGGAAATGAAAGATAAAAACGGCAAAACTTTGGGTATTGGCAGCGGCTTCTTTGTGAAATCAAACCTTATTGCTACCAACTATCACGTGATTGAAGGTGCAGCAAAAGGCACTGCAAAGTTGGTTGGTAAAAACACAACATATAATATTGAAGGTGTTACGGCAACTGACAAAGACAACGATCTTGCACTTCTAAAGGTAACAGCAAACGTTATCAAACCGCTTTCTCTTGGTGATAGTGATAAAGTTCGGATGAGTGAGAAAGTATATGTTGCAAGTAACCCGAAAGGTTTAAAAGGCACGTTTTCGGATGGTATTATTAGTAGCCGCCGAGAGAAACTCACGAAAGAACGACTCCAGATGACGGCATCGATTTCTCCTGGGAGCAATGGGGGTTCTGTGCTAAACAATAAAGGTGAGGTTATTGGTGTGTCCGTATCTGTCCACAGATCTCTGGATGCACAGAATCTCAACTATGCTATCCCGTCAAAATATCTCAAAAAACTGCTGGCGCAGTCAAAGTCAACAAAACCTTTTTCACAAGAAAAGCAATCTATTTCTGCCGAGACTTACATTCTATGGGGGAATGCAAAGTACGAAATTGGGGAATATGCGAGTGCTATTTCAGATTATTACAAGGTGCTTCGGATTCAACCTGACGATGTCGAAACATATAATAATATGGGACTTGCAAAGTTTAACTTGAGAAAGCACTTTGATGCAATAGCAGATTTCAATATTGCTATTGAACTCAAACCCGATTATGCCAGGGCATACGAAAACCGGGGTGTTGTGAAAACTGAATTGGGACAATACAGAGCTGCGATTTCTGATTTTAACACCGCTATTCGGCTTGATCGTGAACTTACCTCGGCATACTACAATCGAGGACTTATGTACGCTTTATTAGAACAATTCGCACCTGCAATTTCTGACTTTAATACTGCTATTCGGCTTGATCCTAATTTTGCATCGGCATACCTCAATCGTGGCGTTGTGAAGCGTAAGTTGGGGCAAAACAGAGCTGCGATTTCTGATTATAATATCGCTATCCGACTTGAACCTGATGCTGCGGATGCATATCTCAATCGGGGTGCAGCGAAGGAGGGTTTAAGACAACACTTGGCTGCAATTTCTGATTATGATATTGCTATCCGACTCAAACCCGATTATGCAAAAGCATACTACAATCGCGGTGTTTCAAAGGTGCGTTTAGGTCATAAGCTGGAAGCGAAGCGAGATTTCCAAATTGTTTTGCGACTTGCGATAAAAGCGGGTGATACAGGTCTCAAGCTCAGTGCTGAGAAAGCACTACAGAGACTCAGCGAGTAACGAAAATTATATTTTCAACGCGACTCTCACATAAAAGGAGAAATAATATGAAACATAGTTACAAATTGTTGGGGAAATGTTCCCAGTCTCCTCTTTTGCGCGTTCAAGTGCATTTTCGGCACGTGCCACGTCTTACATGATTCAACCGCATTATTTTTTTTGTGAGGTGTTGCTACGGGTAGGGTGATATATTTCCACCCTTCTTTTTTACGTTTTACCGATTCTGCTTGCAAATAATTGTAGAGTTCTTTAAACCGTCAAATTACTTGCAACCTTAATGCGATTTTGGGCGCGGGTGAGGGCTGCTTCTGCGCGAGGACGATTCAGTTCCGGGGAATCTTCGAAAAGTTGCTCTTTGGCACGTTCAAGCGCGTTTTCGGCACGTGCCACGTCAATCTCCGATGCCCATTCCGCTGTTTCAACAAGGACAGTGACACCCGTGCGTAGTACTTCAAAAACCCCACCACTTGTTGCCATAGAACGTGGTGAATCGGAGGATTCGTTGACGCGGATTTCTCCGATGTCTAATGCTGTGAGGAAGGGGATGTGTCCATATAGAATCTGGAAGTTGCCTTCTATTCCCGGCGCATTAACGCTTGTCACATCGCCATCATAAATCAGTTTTTCTGGTGTACGTATTTCAAGATGAAAACTTCTGTTTTGCATTTTTTACCTTGCGCCAAGCATTCGGTTAGGTTTCTCTTGGATAATAATAATTATTCACGTAATCCGTTTTGCCAGTTTGGCAAAACTACATGCAGTCTATAAGTTGGGTTTCGCTGGCACTCTACCTATAAGTGTAAACTTAAGAAATGAACCTCTTGTTGGAGGGGTTTCTAACCCCGATTTCTTGAGCAAAACCTGTCCAATCGGGGTTAGAAACCCCTCCAAC
>JAAXHO010000011.1 GCA_012270795.1 Candidatus Poribacteria bacterium | reverse complement strand
GGTACGGTTTTGTTAATTCGTTATGCGTCCAGTTTTCATAAAACTTCATGGGAGTTTTTATAGTGTTTTTTTGGTAAAATTATTGTCGGATTTCGGTACGGTTTTTTCTTGGAGTTTTTGTGTTAGGATTTTGATTTTGCATAGCGTTTTTGTTGTGTGCTTATTTTTTGTATATATTATAAGGGATTTTAGTGCATTTTGTAGTTTTTTGTGTGTCTGTTTATTGGGATTTCCAATATATATCCAATGGCTTTCAGCAGTCGGTTTTCGGTTGATAGCGCGGATTTGGGTGCAGAATCGCGGATTACACCAAATCAAGAAATCAAAGGTATGAATGCTATAGAGCATTCCCCGGATTTCACGGAATACGCGGAGAAGATACCTACGATAAACCGTCTTGATTAGGATAATGTTAATTCTTAGCAAAAAATCCTGATGCAGCGGTCTTTTCCGCGTCTTCTGCGTTTTCCGCGAATTCCGTGATTCCGCACACACACCGCACCATCCGAAAAATCCGTGATTCAGACAAAAGAGTGACAAAAACTTTACACACCCACCATCAGGGTTATTTAGTTTTACCCATTTTACACGTTTCCTGAGAAAATCGCGACCTGGAGGTCGCTCCTACCGCGGAGTTTCATTTTTGAAGAATCCAAACATTAGGAAAACTAAATAACCCTACCCATACCATATAGTTATTTTGCAAAAAAGCGTTAGAATTGATATAATATATTACCATATAAAATTTGTGAGTGTCAAATTCATGCAGACGGTTTCTGTTTGAAAAGGGGGAACTTTATGTTCGATCAGGTATTACAAGAGGTAGAGTCACAGTGTAGGGAGCAGCGGATTCCTATGTTGGGGCCGGAAAAAGCGAGATTTCTTGGTGCGAGTGTTAAGAAGGCGAAACCTTCTCTGATAGTTGAGTGTGGAACAGCAATCGGATATTCCGGGTTGTGGATGTTACGTGAGTTAAAGTCTGCTGGTTCTGGACGTGTGATTACAATTGAAATAAATGCTGAGCGTGCAGAACAAGCACGTGGGAATTTTGAACGGGCAGGGGTTGCTGATCTCGTAGATTCTCGTATCGGTGATGCGCAAGAAATACTAAAAACCATCAACGAACCGGTGGATTTCCTATTTCTTGACAACAACTTTGATAACTACTATCCATGTTTTCAGGTCATAGAACAACAACTGACGAATCCTGCTACAGTTTTGGCAGATAACGTTGGGATTGGTGCGGATGCCATGGCGGATTATCTTGGGCATGTCCGAACAAACTATGAATCGGAAACACATTGGTTTGATATTGATCTTCCTTGGGTTAAAAAGGATGCAATTGAGGTAAGTATATACCGTCGTTAGGTTTTTTGTAAGGAGGGCCTATGACACATATCTTAAATAGTGTCGCGAGATTAACTTCACCAGATGATAATGTCGCTATTGCAACGCAAAAATTAGAGGCAGGTACTAAAATTCGTCAAAACGGTAGTAGTTTTTGTTTATCACATACTATATTAGAAGGACATCGTTTTGCCATTCAACACATAGCAGAAGGAACGCCATTGTTTTCTTGGGGATTGCCATTTGGTTACGCTTCCTGTTCAATTGTTCCCGGTAATTATGTTTGCAATCAGAAGATGCTTGAATCTCTGTCAATTAGAAATCTGGATTTTGATCTGCCACACACCCCTAATTTTATTGATTCTATGCAACCTTATCGTATTGATAAAACAGGGTTTCGTGCGGGTAAACAGGTGGAACGTTATGCTGTTGAACGAAATTTCCTCGGTTTTAGACGCGACGGTAAGCGTGGTGTAGGAACACGGAACTACATTGTAGTGATGGGTACAACTGCACGCACCTCAAGTTTTGCCAGAGGTCTTGCCGATAGATGTTCGGATAGATTGCAAAACTTATCCAACATAGACGGTATTGTTCCTGTTACGCATACTGAAGGGGGAGAAGGAATTACACCGAATAATATTGAGATGCTGTTGGGGACGCTTGCTGGATTTACAGTACATCCAAATATCGGTGCTATCCTTTTAGCGGACTACGGAACAGAAACTGTCAATAACGATACCCTAAAAGAATATATGCTGCGGAAGGGGTACGAACTTGACAATGTTATGCATAATTTCTTCAGAATTGAAGGTAGTTATGACGACAACTTAGCGAAAGGTGCTGAGATTGTTTCGGGTTGGTTAGATTCGGTAAACAGTTTCACTCGTACTGGAGAACCATTAGAAAACATCAAGATTGCCTTACAGTGTGGGGGTTCAGATGCTTTTTCTGGTGTTTCTGGCAATCCACTGGCGGCTTATGTCGCGAAAGAGGTAATCCGTTATGGTGGGTGCGCGAATCTTGCCGAAACAGATGAACTCATTGGAGCAGAAGCATATCTACTTCAGAACGTTCGCGATTTAGCTACAGCGAAGAAGTTTCTTGATACTGTTGAGCAATTTAAGGAAAGGGTTAAGTGGCATGGACATTCCGCAGAAGGGAATCCCTCTGGGGGCAACAATTTCAGAGGACTATATAACATTGCTATTAAATCCATTGGTGCAGCAATGAAACGTCATCCTGATGTCCGTCTTGATTACGTCATCAATTACAGTGAATTGATGGATAAACCGGGTTATTACTTCATGGATAGCCCTGGTAACGACTTAGAGAGTATTGCAGGACAAGTGGCATCTGGTTCTAATATGATTTTCTTTGTTACTGGTAATGGTTCCATTACAAATTTCCCATTTGTACCGACAATTAAAATTGTCACGACGACAGGACGGTATGAGATGCTGGAAAAAGATATGGATGTAAACGCTGGTGCATATCTTGATGGAACGCCTATGGAACAACTCGGTGAAGAGATGCTTGAGCTCACCATCAATGTTGCTTCGGGTGAACTTTCGGTTGGGGAAAAAGCTGGACATTCCCAAGTGTCACTGTGGCGTGATTGGAAACAGACTGCTCCCACTGATTTGTCACCTATACTTGAAGCAACTGAGGTGAAGTCAGGTGAACCTGTGCAGATTGCACCTACAGAAAACATAGAGATTTCAGCGACTGATTATACTTTCCGTGCATTTCAGACACCAGATGGGTGCCACAGTAATCAACTGGGTTTAATCTTACCGACAAGTCTCTGTTCAGGTCAAATTGCACAGATGATTGCAAATAGATGCAATAACCAACTCCTTACAGCATCACAGGAAACTTGTGCATCAAGCAGCCATGAACAGCATCAAATAACGCGATTTGTCGCACTTGCACATACAGAAGGTTGTGGAGTTTCAAGTGGACGTACGGAAGAGATATACAACCGTACTATGATTGGCCATCTAACACATCCAACGGTTGCACTCGGTTTGCTGCTTGAACACGGTTGCGAAAAGACCCATAATGATCATGTTCGTCATGAAATACAGAAACTGGGTATCTCACCAGAAAAATTCGGATGGGCAAGTGTGCAAATGGATGGTGGAATTGACGCTGTTGTTGAGAAGGTGCAAAGCTGGTTTGTGAATAAACTTGCAGATAAACCTGCAATTCCCGTTGTTGATGTTGGTATGGAGCACCTTTGTATTGCATTGACTTCAACCGGGGAGGTAACTGAACAGGTCTCACAAGCGTTGATGCAAGTTATAAACGTTATTGTCAATTCAGGAGGAACAGTCGTTGTTCCTGCAAATGCCACATTCCTTAAAGACAACTTTGCTGCTTCTCCAACGTTAGCTTATGGACAACGTTTTGAGCAAAGCGGTTTTCACATCATGGAAACACCGTCCGATCAACCGACAGAAACATTGACTGGGTTAGGTGCGACTGGCGTTGAATTGGCATTAGCACACATTGTCGGTGCTCCGTTGCAATCACATGTGATGGTACCGCTTCTCCAGATTACAACCGATTTGCTGACACGAACACGGTTTGAAGCAGACCTGGATTTAACATCGGTTGATACCGAACAAGTGTTAAATTTAATTATATCAACTGCATCAAGACAGTATACCCCAAAGTTACACGGGAAGGGTAATACTGATTTTCAGTTGACACGCGGATTATTAGGTGTTTCAATGTAACACAGATAATAAAAATTATACAATCTATGCTGGAAATAATATAACGTATTTGGCATTTATTGCCAAAAAACAGGAGCGGGCATTCCTCCCCTTGCTAAAGCAGCGGGGTCTCCTGCCCGAAGATTTGATGAAGTATAAACGTGAAGAGATTTTGGCTAAACTACGAAGTAATATTGACGCGGGTAAACCGATCATTGGTGCAGGTGCGGGTACTGGAATATCTGCGAAATGTGAAGAAGCAGGTGGGATTGACCTAATCATCATATATAATTCAGGTAGATTCCGGATGGCGGGCAGAGGATCGCTTGCGGGTATGATGCCGTACGGTGATGCAAACCAGATAGTTGTTGAAATGGCAAGTGAAGTTCTTCCTGTTGTGAAAAATACACCTGTGCTGGCAGGTGTATGTGGTACAGACCCCTTCCGCTTAATGGATATCTTCTTGCAGCAGATTGATGCAATAGGGTTTTCTGGTGTGCAAAACTTCCCAACGGTGGGCTTAATTGATGGCACTTTCCGTCAACTGCTTGAAGAAACTGATATGGGTTATGGACCGGAGGTAGAGATGATTCGTACTGCTCACCAGATGGGATTGCTTACCACACCTTACGCGTTCAATGAATCTGAAGCGGAACAGATGGCAGACGCAGGCGCGGATATCCTTGTGGCACACATGGGACTTACAACAAAAGGATCCATCGGCGCAAAAACTGCTTTTACCCTTGAAGATGCATCAAAACGGGTGCAAGCGATACATGATGCCGCAAAAGGTGTAAACCCTGATATATTAGTAATATGTCATGGGGGTCCCATTGCAGAACCTGAAGATGCCGCATTCATCTTGGAGAATACAAATGGGGTTGTCGGATTTTATGGTGCATCAAGTGCAGAACGTTTACCGACTGAACGCGCCATTACAGCACAAATTGAAGCATTTAATAAACTAAGATTATAGATTTGTGAGATTAGAAAGGAGTTTGAAACTATGACTGAAGAAGAAAAATTTCATTTTGACTTAGCTGGATTCCTTGTGCGTCCTGCTATCCTTGAAAAAGACGAAGTAGACGCAATTGTTGACCAACTTGACAGAATACGTCACAACCCAGATTCATTACCCCCAGAACACCGTGCTGTTCCCGGTGGTGCCTCAAGTATACTTATTGACCATCCTAAAGTTATAGATGTACTCCATCAAATCATCGGACCTGATATCCGTATGGAGAGTACCTTTTTTGTGTGGCGTAAAAAAGGGCAAAGACATGGTGAACTTCACGGTGGTGGACCGCGTCAAGCGGATCCAATTTTTGGATACCGTGTCAATAACGGAAGGATACACGCGGGAATGGTACGAGTTGTGATTGAACTCACAGATGTCTCAAAAAATGATGGCGGCACCCATTTCATTGTAGGTAGCCATAAAGCAAACTTTCCGATGCATCCAGACCACATGTCGTTAGAGGATGGCAAACGTAGCCAGTTTCTAACAACTTATGAATGTCCGGCTGGGAGTGCAATCTTTTTCACTGAGAATCTATGTCATGCGGGACCTGTTTGGCAGCGGGATACACCTCGAATCGCAGTGTTAAGTGCTTATGCACATATAGCAACACATTGGCATCGACTTCGTATTCCCCCAGCTGTGTTGAAGGGGTTACCGAGAGAAAAGCAAGCCTATTTCCGTGAACCTTGGGTGGCAGATTTTCGGACAAATCCTGCCACTCGGAATTCCATAGAACGTTTTATGGAAAATGATGAAACACCAATTAACACAAACCATCAGCCATAATTGGGAGACAATAAAGTTAGTATTACATGGTTTTACCTTTATAGATTTATCAACATAAATAGAGTGTATGGCACAAATCATTTTAGAAAACATTGAAAAACGATTCGGAGATGTGATTGCAGTTAAAGATTTTAACTTAGTCATTGAGGATCAAGAATTTGTCGTGTTCCTGGGTCCATCGGGTTGTGGCAAGACAACTACACTTAGAATAATAGCCGGATTAGAGCATCCTGAACAGGGTAATATATTAATTGATGGTCAACGCGTCAACGATTTTCGACCGGCTGACCGGGATATTGCATTTGTTTTTCAGTTCTATGCGCTTTATCCGCATTTGCGCGTGTATGACAATATCGCGTTTCCACTAAAAGCGGTAAAAATTGCAAAATCTGATATTGACTCACGTGTAAGAAAAGTAGCAGACATATTACAGATAACAGATATGTTAGATCGCAAACCGAGTGTGCTGAGCGGTGGCGAAATGCAGCGTGTTGCCCTTGCAAGAGCGATGGTGCGTCAACCGAAGGCATATCTGCTTGATGAACCCATGGCGAATTTAGATGCAAAACTCAGGATTGACACACGAGCAGAAATCAAACGACTGCAACACGAAATCGGTGCTACGACTGTTTTTGTTACACATGATCAAATTGAGGCAATGTCCCTTGCAGATCGCATTGCAGTGATGCATCAAGGTGTGCTTCAACAAATCGGTACGCCGCACGAAGTCTATAACAAACCACAAAGTTTATTTGTGGCTGGATTTATGGGTAGTCCGACAATGAATTTACTTGAGGCAGAACTTTACTCACATCAAGGCACAACTACATTGGAACTGAACCATACGAATGTTCATTTGGATCTAACACTTGAACAACAAGCACGCATCGACAAGAACACATCAAAGAATAGTTGTGTGTTTGGGATTCGACCAGAACATATCGCAGCTGCCAAAGAACCGATTGGACGAAAAATCTCTGCTGATGTACACCTGATTGAACCACTCGGTTCTGTGAATATCCTTGATCTTCTGATTGGTACACATGCAGATACACAAGAACCCATCCTATTGCGTGTAAGAACCCATCCCACATTTAAAGTTGAAGTTGGTGAGAAAATATGGTTAGATTTTGATGCTGAACAGATGCATCTTTTTGATAAGAATACTGAGCAAGCAATACTGTAACTCAATCTGATGATAGAACAAGAATGGAAAATAGATAACACATGAATAAGAAAATACCTTGTCAGATGGCTGCGTTTGATTTAGATGGAACACTATTAGACAGTCATCACAATGTATCACCACAGAACTGTGATGCACTTCAGCAACTTACAGCAAATGGCGTAATGGTTGTATTGGTATCAGGTAGAATGCATCGTTCCATAAAACCGATAAGTGATCAAATCGGATTGCAAAATCCTATTATTTCGTATAATGGAGGAATGGTTAAACATGCAGTTTCAGAGGAGGTATATCACCACACACCTGTACCAGCAGAATATGCAAAGACTGTTGTGAATGACTGCATTGAGCAGGGATTGCACCTGAACTATTGTCTGGATGATGAACTTTTTGTGTCTGAAAAAAACAATTGGAGCGAACTCTATGAAGAACGTACTGGCGTCCCTGCCACTGCAATAGGCAATCTGCGCAATTTAGATGGCAAAACTCCAACAAAACTCCTTATCATTCATCCTGCAGAAGAACTGCAGCAGTATCTAACGAGATTCAAGGCAGAATATGCAAAGAAACTCTATGTAACGCAAACACAACCGGAATATATAGAATTTATGAATCCAGATGTATCTAAGGGAATGGCACTCACGGCACTCACCAAACAATTTGATATACCGTTAGCATCTGTTGTCGCCTTTGGAGATAGTTATAACGATGAAAGTCTACTTAGGACAGCAGGATACGGTATTGCTATGGAGAATGCAGTTCCACCTATCAAATCATGTGCAGATTACATTACAGCTACTAATGATGAGAACGGGGTTGCCAAAGCAATATATAAACTAATAATCTGATTTCTCTCAAAGTTCTTGTGATTTCAATGCTTATCAGTGTTTATGGTAGATTTCTGTACCCAAATCCACACTAGCAGCCGATAGCCGACTGCTGAAACCCATT
>JAAXHO010000121.1:610-1109 GCA_012270795.1 Candidatus Poribacteria bacterium | reverse complement strand
ACTGAAGGCCAGAAAATTTATGATTTAGACTCCTAGCATTAAGGAAACAAGCCTGAACATTCTGTGTTAGTCATGTAGGAGAGATAGACCCATTACTATTGTCATTACCTGAAGGGACAGGAGAGGAGTGGTTATCAACAGATCTCGGGACCACACGATGATCATCATTAGCAGTGGAATCAGAATCAGACTTCACAAACTTGAGATCCTTTACTTCACCAAACATCTTACCCATCACGTAAAGACGAGAATTTCGAATACGGATGTTGAGGCGATCAAAACCATTCTGTATTAGGTGCCACCTTTCCTTAAGAAGGATAGCCTCTGTAGCCCGCTCCTTAAGACTGACATCCGGTTTGATCTTGATAGATCCATTTAGTCTTCTTCTCTTTGACAACACGCTGTTGACATCTTGAGAATGTAAAAACTTGACCAACAGTGGGCGAGGACGTTGTTTTGATTTAGAGAATTTGCCAAGCCTAAAAGAGTCTCTAATAGA
>JAAXHO010000121.1:0-582 GCA_012270795.1 Candidatus Poribacteria bacterium | reverse complement strand
TCCTCGAAGTAACCCCAGATTTTTCAGGTATACCAAATATTACAATGTTGAACTTAGAGTCCATTTGCCGAAAGGGAGTGTGAACAGAGTTAGACACTGAAGACGGAGTGGCACTTGCAGCAACCTTATCAAAAGTGTTTGGCTTTGCTGGCTTAGGACCTTTATCCAGCCTACTTTTCATCTTCTCCATTTCCGCTTTGATGATTGATACAGATGCTTTCAATGAAGCAATCTCCTTGCCCTGACGATCAAGGCAACAGTGAGGACAGTAGAAAGGATCCCTAGATTTAGCAACAGCTTTAAAAGCATTGTTAGAAAGACTTGCACAATGTTTATGAATCCACGCTTGACACTGCCCTTCACAAAAAATAGAATCCTGTCCATCCTTGTCAGAAGTTTTATCAATTATAGTCACTTCGCAAATGGGACAAATACACTCGTCTTCCTTCTTCTTCTTCGGGTCAATATCTTTCCTATCATTGACTGGACCGGGATTTTGCTCGACATCACCTGATAGGAGAAGCAGGAGTAGAAAAACTCGAACATTGGGTCCAGTAAGATCAACTGACAGACACGTGCGAG
>JAAXHO010000149.1 GCA_012270795.1 Candidatus Poribacteria bacterium | reverse complement strand
TAAAAATCTAATTAGCACAAGGCGTAATATTCTGAAATCCGAACACTTTTCTATAATTTCACGATTTGTATCTTTTTTCACTCCTATCCGTTTCGTACATTCGGTATTCGTAAGAAAAAGCAGAGAAAAAACTTATTTGGTATGATGTAATTCGCGTAAAACATGCAATAGATACGAATTTTTATTGAATTTTTTTGTTAAATTGCCTATAATATACACAGATTCTACATTCACGTAGAATTTTAACAAACAGGATAGGAGGATTAAGTATGAAAAGGAAGCGCTTGACAATCGATGAGATGGTGCAGCAGTACCCTGATCAATGGCTATTTATAGTCGATTGCGAACATAGCGCAAGTACCGAACTCATATCAGGGATAGTTGCTGTTCACAGCCCCTCGCGTGATGTTATTAACGAGGCATCAGCGAAATATAAAGGGGGCGCGGCGATACGCTACACAGGCAAACCACCAGAAGGGAGATTATATCTTCTGTAATGCAAAGGATTCGCCTTTGAACTGCGCCCATACTGACAGTACCTCATAAAAGTCTGAAATTTTTAATCGCACTCTCCTACCTCTCTTACTGGTCAGATTTCCAACCCTGCTTGACCCCGCAAACGGTAGGTGTGGTTTCCTAACCGCATTAGGCAAACGCGAAAATCACGTCATTACTCAAAAATTCCTCTTGAGGCCCGTAGGGTTTATTTGCTTGGGTATTTCTTCAGCATCTTTGTAGAAAATAATGCCCGAATTGAAAAAGCTCCGTGTTGGGCAGTAAATAACGAATCACGGAGTCTTAGCACTTGACGAATGTTTTCACTGTGCTATAATAATTCCTGCAAAATATTATCTGTTACTCAACCAGCCCAAGGAAAAGCACAATGCCCACTAAATCTCTTCCAGAAATCAGACAACTCTTTGAAAAACTCCTACCTGACCAAACTCTACACTTACGTTGCCTATCTTTATTTGCGAAAAGCATCAGATACGCCCACTGTTATGCTCCTAATGAGTGGGTTGTCGTCGTTCCTTCAAACCGAGTGGAAGTTCGACTTACAGTTGGGCATTTAGTGACTTTTGCCCCAGAGCGCGGCGCAGGGTTGCTATAGGAAATGTGATTGTTTCATCTATTGAAGGGTCGTTGGGAAGTATCGCTCTAATAACTGAGGAATACGAGGGTGCTCTATGTTCTACCGGATTTCATGTTGTTCAGTCAGATGTGCTTAATTCGGAGACTTTGCTCGTGCTTTTAAAAAGCGGTGTTGGGCAACTACAACTCAAGAAGGGGTGTAGGGGGACAATCCTAACTGCAATCAATAA
>JAAXHO010000257.1 GCA_012270795.1 Candidatus Poribacteria bacterium | reverse complement strand
TCCCCTTGGCAGTAGCCAATCTGCTTATCATAAGTTTTCTTATAGTTTCGGGAATTCTTTAGTATGTGGACCATAACGCATTTAGAAATTATATATAATCTAGGAGTCTGTCGGACTTGACCAGTAATCGGGGATAAATCCAACTGATTTGAAGTTGCCGGAAGCCATATTTGCAAAAAATCCTGGTTTTCAGGGTTCAAGACAGCTTCTATATAACATAAAAATGGGTACAATAGGCCAGATGATTCTTCTGGCAAAAGGCGTGGTGGCAAACACTTTCTTTATAAAGTGCTAGTGAATTCATGTTCTGACGAACAGGAAGGCTCTTCTAAGTACATTATCTTCACAGAACAATACCTGGGTAATTAGATTACGATGGAAAGACTGAACCTGAATGATCCCGGGAGTAAAAGCCCCGACCCAGTAAATGAGAACATTAATGCGCTCAAAACTATTTTCCCCGATGCTTTCATTGAGGGGAAAATTGACTTCGAGGTACTCAAACAGCTTTTAGGGGGGGGGGATTAAAGAACCACGAAGAAAAATATGGTCTCAATTGGTACGGCAAACGCCGGGCACGACAAATTGCGTTAACACCTTCTATCGGCACATTACGTCCTTACCCTAAAGAAAGTGTTGAGTGGAATACCACACAAAACCTAATTATCGAGGGTGATAATCTAGAGGTTCTCAAGCTCCTTGAAAAAAGTTATGCAGGCAAAGTGAAGCTTATTTATATAGACCCACCGTATAACACTGGAAAGGACTTTATTTATACCGATGACTTTCAAGACAACATCCGCAATTACAGAGAATTAACAAAACAAACTGAAGGCGGTCTACTACTCAGTAGCAACAAAGAGATTGGAGGACGATTTCATACCAATTGGCTAAATATGATATATCCAAGGCTTATAATAGCACGAAGACTTTTGAGTGAAGATGGAGCCTTGATTGTAAGCATCGGTGATGAAGAGATTTCCGCTATGATAGCTATTCTAAGGGAGATATTCGGTGAAGAAAATCATTCTGCAAATTTTGTTATTATTCGTGCTGAGGGAGGTGGATTAGCAGACCAAGTAGTAAAAGGACATGATTACCTGTTGGTATACGCTAAAGATATTTCCTGCTTTCAACCTTTAAGACGTCCTAAAGATATCCGCGGAGAAATTGTTAAAGTTGATGAGGAAGAATTTTGGGTAGAAGAAGACTGGTTGCGGAAAAAATTTGGTAAGTATGGAACTTGTCCTTACGACGAAATTGAAAAATATCATGGAATTGAAAAAAAGCGTGAAATTGATGAAGGTCTATCTTCTGGAAGATACAAACTACTTACAAAAAACAATTTACGTATTGTTGGACGCCTAAGGAAAATTGAAGATGATGCATCAAAGTTCTACAGTGTTCAAAAACATCTGAACACAAGATCATCTAAGGACCTTGAAGCGATAAATATGCCCGAGGTCTTTGATTTTCCAAAACCTATTTCACTCATTCGCGAGATTGTGCTCGGAGGTTCATTTTTTTCGAAAAAAGCATCCGACATAATTTTGGATTTTTTTGCAGGGTCAGGAACTACTGGACATGCGGTCCTAACTCAAAACGCCACTGATGGGGGCAATCGGCGTTATATACTTGTTCAACTTCCCGAACCACTTAGCTCCGACAATGGAAAACAAAAGAAAGCAGTCGACTTCTGTAAGAGCATAAAAAAGCCTCTCAATATAGCAGAACTGACCAAGGAACGCCTTCGCCGTGCTGGCAAGAAAATTCAAGAAGAAAATTTCGATTATATAGGTGACTTTGGCTTTCGTGTCTTCAAACTCGATAGATCCAACATCCGCACTTGGCAACCAGACTCAGACGATCTCAAAGAAGCACTTCTTGGCAATGTTGATCACATTAAATCTGATCGGAGTGAAGAAGACATTCTCTACGAATTATTGCTCAAACTCGGTCTAGACCTTTGTACATCCATCGAGACCCGAACCATTGCGGGCAAGGCCGTACGTGCCGTCGGTGATGGTGTGTTGATCGCCTGCCTTGAGGCAGAAATTGCTAGTGAAGAAGTCGAATCACTGACTCTAGGAATAGTTGAGTGGCAAAAACAGTTTGAATCCACGAATGATGTTACGGTTGTCTTCCGTGATAATGCCTTTCTGGATGATGTCGCTAAATTGAACATGGTCGCTATCTTCCAGCAACATGGGTTGAAAAACATACGAAGCTTGTAAGAAAAAATTGATGAAATTCCATTTTGAAGCTGACCTAGATTTTCAGATACAGGCAATTGAAGCAGTATGCGACCTGTTTCGAGGCCAAGAGATTAATCGGACAGAGTTTACGCTAACATCCCAATCGAAAACTACACCAGATTCAGAAGGTCCAGATACCTACAATCACGAAGCCTTTGGTAACAAACAGGGTGAACTTGGTATCTTCGAAACTGAACTCGGCATCGGAAACCCACTTTCTCTGCCAGATCAGGAAATTCTCAAGAATCTAAAAGACATCCAACTCCGCAACGGACTACCACCTTCTGACACACTAAATTCCGGTGACTTCACCGTGGAGATGGAGACAGGAACCGGCAAAACCTACGTCTATCTACGCACAATCTTCGAACTGAATAAACGCTATGGTTTTACAAAGTTTGTGGTAGTTGTACCATCGGTTGCCATTAAGGAGGGAGTCTATAAAACCCTCCAGATTACATCTGACCATTTTAAGATGCTTTATTCCGGTACACCTTTCGAGTATTTCCTTTATGACTCGACGAAGCTCGGAAAAGTCCGGAATTTTGCCACCAGTTCACAAATCCAGATTATGGTAGTGACAGTAGGCGCTATCAATAAAAAGGATATCAATAACCTTTATAAGGACAGTGAAAAAACCGGTGGGGAGAAACCAATCGACCTTATTCGGGCTACAAACCCTGTCCTGATTGTTGATGAGCCACAAAGCGTTGATGGAGGACTAAAGGGACGCGGTAAAGAAGCACTTGGCGCTATGGACCCGCTTTGCACATTGCGTTACTCCGCAACGCATACAGATAAATATCATATGGTTTATCGCCTTGATGCGATAGATGCTTACGAGAAACGCCTAGTAAAACAAATTGAAGTGGCATCGGCTGTTGTCGAGAATGTTCATAACAGGCCTTATGTAAAGCTTCTGTCGGTACATAATAAACGAGGCACGATATCTGCTAAGGTCGAGTTAGATGTACAAAGCACAAGCGGTGTAAAGCGACAGGAAGCGTCGGTGCAAGACGGCGATGATCTAAAAGAAATTACTGGACGAGAAATCTACACCGATCACAGAATCGGCGTGATTAAAGTGCAAAAAGACAATGAATATATGGAACTGCAAAAACCTTCTGGAGAGTCTTTTCTGGGAATAGGCGAAGCCGTAAATGATATAGATGGTTCAGAAATTCGTCGACAGATGATTCATCGAACTATTAAAGAACATCTTGACAAGGAGATATGTCTACGTCCAAAGGGAATAAAGGTCCTCACTCTATTTTTTATTGACAAAGTTGCAAAATATAGAAAATACAACCAACAGGGAAACCAACTAAAAGGTGAGTATGCTCAGATTTTTGAAGAGGAGTATAAAAAGGTTGCCAGGCGCCCAGATTATAAAATCCTTTTTGATGGAGTAGATCTAAAGTGTTCCATCAAAAAAGTACATGGTGGCTATTTCTCCATAGACAAAAAAAAGCGTTGGACTGATACTGATGAAAATAATCAGGCTAACCGTGAGAATGCAGAACGTGCCTACAAATTAATTATGGAGGACAAAGAAAAATTGCTTTCCTTTGAATCACCACTTAAGTTCATATTTTCGCATTCAGCTCTACGTGAGGGGTGGGATAATCCTAATGTCTTCCAGATTTGCACACTACGAGACATACACACCAATCTTGAACGGCGTCAGACCATAGGACGCGGATTGCGGCTCTGTGTCAATCAAGAAGGGCAAAGACTTCACGGTTTTGAAGTTAATACACTTACTGTAATCGCCACAGAAAGTTACCAAACCTTCGCTGAGAATTTACAAAAAGAAATTGAAAAAGATACCGGAGTACGTTTCGGAATCGTTGAGAAGCACGCATTTGCTACGGTCATCATTACAGACAAAGAGGGTAACGTTAAACCGTTCGGTTCCGATCGATCAGAAGTGCTGTGGAAATATCTCGTAACCAAGGGGCACATTGATTCAAAAGGAAAGATAAAAAATTCTCTACGACAATCTTTGAAAGAAGGTTCCTTGACTGTACCAAAATCATTTGAAGACCAGTTAGAACAAATAACTAGCATACTGAAAAAAAATATTGGGCGGCTGGATATTAAGAATGCCGATGAACGTAGCCAAGTACGTACTAACCAAGAAATGTTACAGAGCAAGGAGTTCAATGAATTATGGAACCGTATAAAATATAAAACCTCCTATCGAGTAAAATTTGATAGTGATATTCTGATAAAATCTTGTTCAAAGGGTTTGGAAGAAGCTCCAGCAATCCCAAAAGCACAGATACAGTGGAGAAAAGCAGATGTATCCATTGGAAAAGCCGGAGTGGAGGCTACGGAAAAACGAAACGAAGCAGAAACAAAAAGGTTGACCCCATCTGATATTCAACTACCGGATATACTTACAGAACTTGAGGAACGCACCCAACTCACCCGTCGCACGATTTATAAAATTCTGCTCTACAGTGATCGCCTTGAAGACTTCAAGACTAACCCACAAAAGTTTATCGAGCTTGTTGCAGAAGTAATAAACCGCTGTAAGGAATTAACTATAGTTGACGGTATTAAATACCAGCGCCTAGGTGACGAACATTATTATAAACAGAAAATGTTCTCACACGATGAGTTAAAGGGGTATTTTAAAAACATCATTAATGTCGACAAGTCAGTTTATAAGCAGGTTGTTTGGGATTCTGAAGTCGAATCCAATTTTGTTGACCAACTAGAAAACGAATCAGCCATCAAAGTTTATACCAAGTTGCCCAGATGGTTCACGGTACCTACACCACTTGGCAATTATAGTCCTGACTGGGCAGTGCTAGTTGAGCAGGAAGATGTAGAACATCTCTATTTCATAGTAGAAACCAAAGGTGATACAGGAAACTTGCGGCCAACTGAACAAGCCAAAATTGAGTGTGGGAAAAAACACTTTAAGGCGTTGCAGACTGATGCTAAGTTTTTGGTTGCCGAGGACTTCGACACATTTAGAAATGAATGGCTGCTTTAATAACGTGTTTTCCCTGCCTTTTCTTATTCCCAATAGTTCGGGAATTAGCATGTCTCAACCTCTTTTTAAGGACTCTTCCCGTGAATACTTTCATAGTCTGAAGATGCTAGACGAACAGAAATCGCCCGCGGCCCGCGTCGGCTGAAGGCAAGAGCACACTTTATATTTGCATTTCTATACAATTTGTCCCACTCGTCAGAATCACTTTCAGCACGCGATGTAAAGATGTTCTCTGGAAACTCAGAGAATTTCAGGAATGCGTAACCTTCTTCTTTGCGTATGACGGAACCTTCGTACTCAACTAAGTTTTCGCCTTGCTTAACCGGGATTGCCTCCTTTCTTCTGAAACGACTGGGTGCCCGCTCATCTAAACTGTCAAACAAATCCCTTGCTTCACCAAAACGTTTTTGAAGAAACAACTCGCGGGCGTACCAGAACTGGGCTTCATAGTTATTGTCACCAAGGGTGAAACCGTGTCTTAGGTATACAACCGCATTGGGGTCACCGGCCTCAGAAAGGATACGGCCCATTTCAAAATGCGCGCTTTTGCTGGCTGGATTAGCCTTAATGCACTCATCTAGTACACGCTTGGCTTCGAGTAAATCTCCAAAACCACAATATCTTCGTGAAAGCCGAACAGCAAGCCAGTCTTGCCTACGGTTCGACTTGAAGGCCCGTTCAAGAATCCGCAGTGCCTGTTCTTTTTCATTCAGAATATCTTTAAAGCTTGCCTCAATAGTAAGCAACTCGCTGCTTTCAGGGTAGACCTGTAAACCATGTTGAATTGATGTCTGAATCCGTTTGGCTTTATCACTGACAATACTATATTGCTTACCGTCGTCCCCGCTAAGAGAATCGAAAAATTCTTTGAATTCGTCAATGGCGAGACGTGCATGCGTTGAATATTCATATTCGCTGAACTTTGAAGCGTTTTCACCTATTTTTTTACGAACAACTTGCCTTAGAACGCTCTTTTGGAGCGGGTCTTCAGTTTCCATAGCCATTCGCCGGGCAACTTCCGCCTGCGTGTGTTTGATACTGCGGCTTTTGGGATTTAACTCAAACGCCCGAGCGGCCGCTTTCTCAGCACTGAAGAGTGAACCACCGGGATGCCGCATCTCAAAAACAGCAAGTTGATGAAAAACTAATGAATCGTCAGGCATGACTTCCTGCACGTGACCATAGAACCGTCGGCCGAGATCGTAATCCGAGAACATTTCAGCTATGTTCCTACCCCTGATCACGCGTGAGAAAGCTTTGAGATCTGAAGAGTAGTCAATATTCATCTCTTTGATCAGCCCGATTAACAAGTCAAATTTTTCTTCCTCCTTAACGAGTGCCCGGTTGAATAGGATTTCTGCAACATGTTGGTGTCGACAGCGGTAATACATGTTACGACTGTGCTTATCCTGAACAACATGAATGATCTTTTCCAAAGGTTTAATGAACTCGGCGCGGAATTGCTCAAACCTTATTCCCGTAATGCGCGAAATAAGGCCAGCCCGAACATGAGTGCCAAATTGGTGGAGCGCACAGATATTGAGATACATGTTTCGGGCCGTTAGTGGTTCAATACGTTCGAATTCGTCAAAAACAATATCCTCAAACGGGATTCCGAGAGTCGCTTCATGAAGAGCTACCAGAAGTTGCCGTTCCGCACTTTTCTTAAATGCCGTGACGCGTTCATCTGGGGTTAAATTCTTAAGCAGACCAAGAGCCCGGTGCCGCTCCAATAGATCTAAAAGCTCGTCTATTTCTCGCCTATTGAGATAGCCAACGGAGAAATCCTGACGTAGGAATGGTTCAAGTTCTCCACAATATATGTTCCACTCGTTATATCTCTCCGTGCCGACAACGGTCAACTGAAGCGATTGCTGCTTTGCTCTCTCAAGTAGTGTTTGTAGTTCGTCACGGAACAGTGCTACTCGGTCAACAAACAGAAAAATGCGTTTACCGGTAAGACGGTAAATCTCATAAAGCGGCTCAATGCGCAGACCGGCCGAATTGGTGGTATGGAGAACAAGTAGATCGTATGTAACTCCGCTTTCCCATGCTATGCGCTTGAGAGACACGCTTTTCCCGTTGCCACCAGGCCCCTTGAGCATAAACAGTTCAACGGTTCGACGATTTTCCTCGTTAAGAAGAATTGCGTCAACAAGAACCGAGTCGGAGAACGAACGCTTCACGTCAAGATTACTGATAATGCAATCCCAACCATTATCGTATCCACAATAAAATTCCTTGGGATCTTGCTTAGATGCAATTAGTCCCGAATGAATATGAGTGACATCAGATTCGAGATATCTTACAAGCAAGAGGGGTTCCATAGGATGCGGGATTCTGTAGTGCTTGCGTATGGAGAGTTCTCCTCCACCCATATCTATGGAAAGCTTTCTCGCCATACTAGGGATTTCGGTATTGATTCTTTTGAGAAATTCTCCAAAGATATCCTTGACGACAATGATTCTATATGTAGCCCAGTATTTCTCTTCGATATCGGTTATATCTGGAGAAATCAGATAATACGAGGGCCTTGAGATTTTGGAATCGGAGAGATCAAACAGTAATTCCTGAATGTGGGAGTCGGAAATTGAGTAACCAGCAAAAATTACCGGGTATTCATACCCAAGATCTCGAAATCTATTGTAAAAGCGGGTTCTGTTATCCTTATAACTTGAGTATTGCTCATTTCCAAGAACAAAGGGAATATCGGAATCGGTGGAGTGATCAATGCACCCGTGCAGCTTGAATAAACCAACCGGGTCGGTTTCCTCATTAAGTCTTGTATCAAAATTATCGCCGTCTTTTACCGTTTTCACTAGGTTTTGAAGTGGTCTCTCCGTGCAGTCATACGCTCTTTCCACGATTAAATCAAGATTTGTAGTAACAATCGCCCGCCAGCGGAATCTGGGGATTAATAGGTGAAAATCTGACGGCTCGAAGGGCAACAGCAGGTCTCGTATATATCTCTGAAATTCAGAAATCCCCACCTCGTTGGTCGCAAGCGAAGCCACAAAACTAAGAGATTCTTTTTTCAGTCTTCCACCAAGAAACCTATCACAGATCAAATCGCGGAGTTTACCGCTCTGAGGAATCTTTTCGCCTTCGGGATGTTGGGCATCCCAACTAGCTCCTGCACCAAGAAAAAGTATAGCACGCTGTTCCTTGATTGCATCTATCAAAGACTTTGGAATGTTGGACATAGCTACAAAAAGAATTGAGAGTAAAAAATCTAGATCGTACGGTTTGATTAGTATTGCATCATTAGTTTGTCAAAGGTTCTCACACAAACCTTCTAGAGTTGTATAGGAATTCTTATAAGACCATAGCCTAAGTAGGATAGTTCTGAGTCATCAGATATCCAGATTGCTTACCCTAAGAGCGTTTAATTCAATAAACTCTTTTCTGGGTTCGACCTGATCGCCCATGAGCTTTAAGAATATCTCGTCGGCTTCAACGGCATCTTCAATCTGGACTTGTTTCAACACCCTGTTCTCGGGGTTCATGGTCGTTGACCACAGTTGCTCGGGGTTCATTTCTCCGAGACCTTTATATCTCTGTATGAACTGACCCTTCTTTCCTCTTTCCAGAATGAATTCAACGAACTTCTCAAGGCTCCCGATCTCCTTTTCTTCGCCGTCATCAACTATATGGCAGGCAGAGTCCCAAAGCGGACTAAGCGATTCCGCAAGCCTCCTGAGTTCCCTGAAATCGGGAGAAGCTAGAAAGTTGAAATCAATCACGCAGGAACTTACTCTCCCGTTCTCCCTGAAATCGTATTCAATGCTGTTTGAATTATGTTCGGTATCCTCTCCAAGTTTCCAGTCAAGATCGACTATGTCGGGGTAATTCCCCCCGAGCCACTCCTTTATTCCGACAAGATGAGCGTCAAGAGAGGCTTCATTACCATGCTTGAGGTCGGTTTTGCCGAAACCGGTTCTTCTGGCGAAACTGTCAACTATCCCCCTGTTTCGCCCCCATCTGCTCATACGGTCAAGAAGTTTTCCGTATCTGATGGCTTTCCGCACAAGATCGAAAAGCTTCGTTCCCCTGATCTGTCTTGCGTGGCCGTTTGACCCCCCAGAGGCAATTTCAAGACCTGCGACTCCGAGCTTGACGAGAAACTCTTCGTATTCCTGATCGTCCTTCAGATAGGTTTCCTTCCTTCCCTTTCGCACTAGGTAAAGAGGCGGCTGGGCTACATACAAATACCCCTTCTCTATTACTTCCCTGAACTGGCGGAAAAACAGCGTGAGAAGAAGCGTTCTTATGTGCGATCCGTCAACGTCCGCGTCGGTCATAAGTATTATCTTGTGGTAGCGTATCTTCGATATGTCGAATTCGCCCTCGCCTTCCCCTATTCCGGTGCCCAGAACGGTGATCGTGGTGCGAATCTCCTCGTTGGCGAGCATTTTGTCAAACCTGGCCTTCTCGACATTCAGAATTTTTCCCTTGAGGGGCAAAATGGCCTGATTGTGCCTGTCTCTTGCCTGTTTCGCCGACCCGCCCGCCGATTCCCCCTCGACTATGTAGAGCTCGCTTTTCTCGGGGTTGCGCTCTTGGCAGTCGGCCAGTTTCCCGGGAAGCGTTCCTGATTCAAGAGCGCTTTTTCTCCT
>JAAXHO010000292.1 GCA_012270795.1 Candidatus Poribacteria bacterium | reverse complement strand
TGCCAGAACCCATTTGGGTTTTTTGACACGGATGAACAACAAGTTTGGTGGTTTCACACTCGGTGTTTTCATAAATAAATGTTTAGGTCGTAAGTTGATGGCATTAAAAGATGTTGTTTATGCATAAATAAACAATACAACATGTTGTATATTATGAATAGTAATTAGCACAAGTCGTGTAATTAAGAAATATTCCAAATACTTTCAAAGGAGTCTCTGATGGATATCATAACACTTTTCTGTAAAATTGACGACTTTTTTCTTGCGTATCAACAATAACAAGCACAATATCAGTTGCCTAAAATACGTTGCAACCAAATTTTGAATACTCTTGTAGGAGAGGGTGCCATTTGAATATCTCTGGAATGTGCACGTTTTAGATTGCAAATTCATTGTGAATCAGTTATACTATCTAAGAAATTGTTTCTGATTTCTTGCCTTGTCACTAAATTGGAATCATTTTTAAAAGGTCTAATGTTAAACGTTGTGTCTTCTTATGAACGATGAACCTACTCTTAATGTCATCTTCTTTCGGACTGGTTCTGGACATGCTCCTACGCAGCAATGGCTCAGAGGACTTGAGAAAGCAGACAGAAAGGCAATTGGTGAAGATATAAGATTGGTGCAATTTCGTTGGCCTTTAGGTATGCCTCTTGTTAGAAAAATAGAAGATCAACTATGGGAAATTCGAACTCATCTTAGTGGAAGATGGATTGCGCGGATTCTTTTTTCCATTAGAGATAACAAGATGCTGCTGTTACATGGTTTCATCAAAAAATCCCGCAGAAGGATTTAAATTTGGCACGAAATCGAAGATAATTATGGCAAAAAGGAAGATCCTTGTATGAATAAGTATGAAGGTGACAGTTTTGAGGGTTTTCTCAAAGAGGAAGGTATCTATGAAGAAGTAACTGAACGCGCATTAAAAAGGTTATTAGCATTGGAAATAGAGGATATGATAAATGCAGTAAACCAAAACAAAACAACATTTTTTGAAAAAACAAACACGGACCTTGTAGAATTGAATCATTTTCTGTTTGATTTAGAAAATACTGTGATTACATCAGAGTTGTTAAAAAGTTTTATGCTTGAAGCAAAGGAAATGAAAATCGATCCTTTGCAGTTTAATGATCCTCTATTCAAGTCAGAAGAATTGTTAAATCGCCTGCTTACTGAAGAAGCATCCGCTTAATTAATCAAAAATTTACCGCTTTAGAATCATCAATTGTTTTAATGTCACGGCAAATTAAATTTGATTCAAATTATAGGTGACAAATTTATCAAATAATCATCTTGCATCAAATTTCAAAAGGAATTAGGATGACTACAGAAGTGAAATTTTTTATTCCCAAAGCAAAAGATGACACCCAAGCGGAGGAAGTCTGGGAATCTATCAAAAAATTTGCGGAAAAAAACTTAGAATGGGATGTTTCAGATCGGCGTATTTTTAGTATTACTTACCAGAAACATGGTAAAGACTATTATGTAGAGGTAGGGAAACCTGATCCGCGTAACGGGGAGCTTGTAATTGCAATACTTAAGTCAAACACCTATCTTGTCTGCACACCAAATCGCGGTGTGCTGCGGAGTATACCGATCTTGGTAGGCGGATCTGAATTGACAGAGATCACGGATTTCTCACATTGATTTCACACCGGGCTGTTGACAAGATAGTATCCAATTATATGAATAAACACACATGCAAACCAAAAAATTAGAAGAATCCCCAAAATTACTGGACTTCTTCTCACGATTCTACGAAACAGTAAATTGTATAACAGATTTACAACGATTCATTGAAACGCCTGAAATAATCTTCATCGTTATCAGAAGATATTTCTGTAGCATGTTGATTTTTGGAAAACACAGACTCAAAATCACCTTCTACCAATAATTTATCTATTGTTTCACAGATGCTTTTTTCAGAAAGTTGTTGGACTATAATCATGTCAGATGTCCAAAAATAAAGACCATCAGAACACTCACCTGTCAACTTGTAACTCTTCATTAAAGATTCAATGTTTTGAACCGTAAAAAAGACTGCAGAGAAACTCTCTCCATTTGGAAAAATAACTTCAACATCAACATTATCGTTGTTAGGATCAAGTGGAGAAATACCATGAAATATAGTCAGTTCATAATCATTATGTTGAACAATAGTGTAAGGTTTGTCCATCTTCATTTTCCTCCAAAATGATTTAACACTTCATTAATTACCTTTCGCTGGTTGAACTTACCAGAAATTCCTAAGATTTCAATTTGGCCTTCTCTAAACCTCCAATAAACACGTCCACCACCGCGAGTACGCGATTCAACAATGCCGCTACCAAGTGGTTTATTTCCTACCCCAGGATTCAGGTTGCCGTTTTTCAACTGATCCGTTATTTTCTTGATTTCTTGATGCAAAGAGTTGAGTGTTTTCCGACACTCCTGAGTAATCAAAGAATTTTCTGCAATTCGGTTGGTTAACATGAAACTTTCTTACAACATCAAAATATTGAGTAACACTATCCAATATTACCTTACAATCCATTCAACGCATCGATTATCTGTGATGATGTAGTCCGATGACCATACCGTGAACCAGAGTCCTTCCATTGAATGACACCATCCGCATCAACAATAAATGCAGTCGGATTTGCTTGGTTTGGATTGCTTTGATCCCGCACGTTATAGGTGTCAACAACTGAAAAATCTGAATCCGAAAGCACCGGGTAAGATAATGATAAACGTCCTAAATAATTATTTAGACCAAACACAGTATCACCACTAATTGCTATAAGTTCGTCTGCACCCGCATCTAAAATACCTTGATACCCATTATTCAACTCACTGAGCTGATTTCGACAGATCGGTCACAATGCAGTTGAAAAAAACTGTATCACGACTATCTTACCTGAATAATCGGAAAGTGATTTCGTATTATTATCAGCATCAGGTAGGGAAAAATCAGGTGCTGTTGTACCCGCCGCCAAACCTTGACCTGCTGGCAACGGATCAGGTTGTGTTACCGTTGTTTCTTCTGAAGGATCTGTTGGTGTTTCCGTTATAACGACATCAACCGTATCTAAACAGGCAAAACACACAACCGTGATCACAATCAATATACTGTAAGCAACATAGTTGTTTTTTATTAATTTCATTTTTCTGGTTGTCCTTTATCTCCTTGTGATTGCATCCATTTGCGAACATCCGCTCGCATCTCTTCAAGAATGGGACGATATGCTGCATCAAATGCTAAATTATTGAATTCGTAAGGATCTGTTTTCACATCATACAGCTCCTCAACAGGGTGATGTTGTGTTAAATAAACAAGTTCTGCAGTATCGGGATCTCTTTTAGCCTTTTCTACCCAACTATTCCAAACTTCCGCATGGCTTTCTGGAATACCTTCAACCTGAGTGAAATGCGTTGTCCAGACATTTTCAGGATTTAGGTTCAATATATATTTGTAATTGCTATCTCGAACACACCGTTGTGGAAAAACATTCATATTACCATCTCGGGTATGTGTTCCGTATATCTTATCACGAAACGAAGATTTCTGTCCACACAAAACCTCCTTAAAACTTATACCATCCAAATCTGATAACGGTTCACCGCCAGCAACATCAAGCAACGTTGGAAGAAAGTCAACATGGGAGATCATCGCATCGGTTACGGTTGCTTCAGGAATCACACCACGCCACCGCGCTATGAATGGCAAACGTATACCGGTATCATACAACGTCCATTTGCAATGCGGCCACTCAGAACCGTGATCGGTCGTATATACAAAAAGCGTGTTCTCAGCATAACCGTGTTCATTCAAAAGTCTATCTATTTCACCGATACGAGAATCCATCGTGGTAATGTCCTGATAGTAGTTAGCAAGTGCTTTGCGAGCAATTTCTGTATCGCCAATATAGAGGGGAAGGGGTAACGCATCAGGATCGTAGACTTTGTTCGGTTCCCATGTAACATGCGGATTGCTATCCCCAAGAATAAGACAGACAGGTTGCTGAGGATGGTACTGTTTATGGGCAGATAAAAACCGTTCTATTGGAGCTAAATCAAGCCCTTCTCTGCGATATTTCCTGTTATGATCTGGGTTATTCGGCAAGAACCCACCGACATATTCAAAATCAAAAAACGACTCAGGTTTCACATGTGTCTTACCTGCAATCGCAACACGATAACCGAGTTTTCTAAGCAACTTCGGTAATGTTTCAAGTGATGAGTGACATTCCGTATGATTACCCATCGCACCATGCCGCGCTGGATACAGTCCAGTATAAAGCGTTGAACGGGAGGGCGCACAAGTTGGAGTCGGGGTGAACGCATGCATGAAACGTAAACCTTCTTCTGCGATACGGTCTAAATGTGGTGTCTTAATATGTGTGTTTCCATAGCACTCAAGATATTCCCAACCATGATCGTCAGAAAGGTAAATAACGATGTTCGGTTTTGGCATCTAATAATCCTTGACAACACGAAAGGGTTTAGATTTATCCCCTGTCTGATTCTCTATCTGAACAGGTGCTGGAGGAAACTGCGTGCTTACTTTTCCATCCTTCATTGCCCAACGGAACTTGTTCCAGAAACGCTTACTCGTCTTAACGATCTTAGGATTTGTCCAAACTCCCGCAATCGCAATACGACTTTTATCACTCTTATTTGGTGGACTATAGTGCATCATACTACTATGCCAAAAAACAATATCACCCGTACCCATCTCAATATGGTCAATACCGTGTTTAGATACCATCTCCTTAACACGTTCTCTCGGCAATTCTCCGTGAATACTATCAGGATACAAGACATGCTCAACAATCCCCGCTTTATGACTACCGGGAATAAACTGCAAACAACCGTTTTCACGTGTAGCAGGTTCAAGTGGCATCCAACAGTTTGCGGGCTCTGTCTCACCATCACGCCACAAACCATTGTCTTGATGCCACGGTGTTGCACTGCCAGTACGCGCAGGTTTCAAAAAACAACTGTTAAACTTGACAATAATATCGTCGCCAAGAAAATAACGTACATAATTAAGAATTTTTTCGCCTGCATGAAAATTATGCCAGATTAGAGGTGCAGATACACAAAAATTCGCTAATTTACGATAACGTGCAATCCTGCCTCGCAGCGAATCTTCCATCGGATCCATCGGATCCATATCAGCATTTGTTCCTGGTTCCGGTGACAATATCACATTGCGAATTACGCCACGCATCTCGGCCGCAAGCTCAGTGGGAATTACATTACGCAGTATCAAATAACCATTCGTCTCATATTGTTCCTTCTGTTCACGGGTCGGTTCCCATCTGTCCATACGCTAATATCCTTCCTATCAAATTATGCTACAACCTATCTCGTAAATCGTAGGAGGGGTTTCTAACCCCGATTTACCGGACACGCGATCCAGTGGATTTGGACAAAATTGCATTTATGAGATACGCTGTAATATGATGAATATAATAGCAAAAATCCAAAAATTTCAAAAAAATAACCCTATTTTGTAACCACCGCTATAAATAGAACGTAGTCATTTTAAGAAGGTTTCTTACAAAATAGTTAGGAAACTATGCTGCTAAAGAGTTGGCAAGTAATTGATCAGATTGACAATACAAAATTCTATGTTAACTGATAATTTCATAAATTTTTGCTTGTTAGATTTACACGGTAAATTAGCAGAAATGAGATACAAAGTCAAGTCGTTTTTTCAGGTTCATATCATCACTGAATTTTCCAATCTGAACCTGTTAAAACATGATACAAAACATTCGTAACGCTGTTGAGAAATAAAATGTTAACCAAAGAAATGGTAGAAGAAGTTCCATCAGTACCAGGTGTCTATTTCTTCTATGGATCATCAGGAAAAATCCTTTACATCGGCAAAGCAAAATGTCTGCGTAAAAGAGTGCGTTCCTACATACATAATGTAAAGAACCGTCGTTCAAAAATCAAACGACTAATTAGATGGACAACAGCAATCCAATACCAAATTTGCCAATCGGAACAGGAAGCACTCTTCTTAGAATCACGTCTTATCAAACAACATCAACCCTCCTATAATTCTGCATTGAAATATGGCACACAAACTTGGTATATTCGTATCAATCTCGCCGAAGATTTTCCCCGCCTTGAAAGAGTACCAGAAATACTGCCAGACAATGCAAGATACTTCGGTCCGCTATCAAGTCGAAGATGGACCGATGAGGCAATAGAAGTACTACAACGTATCTTTATGGTTAGAACTTGTCAAGGGAACATTACTCCAAAAGAAGACTACCGCACCTGTCTACAATACGATATGAAACGTTGTTATGCACCATGTGCTGCACTCATCACTCGTGAACTCTACAGAGAGATGATTATGAACATCATCAATTTACTTGATGGCGAATATGAGAAAGTCCAGCAAAATCTGGTTACCAGACGTAACAACGCAGCCGCACTGCTACAATTTGAACGCGCTGCTGCTATTCAAAAACAACTTGAAAGGTTACGAAAGGTATTTCCTTTCCTCGATGCACATAGAGAAAAATCTACATAACATTAAATCCTACCCCATTTTTTGTCTTGAATTCCTCAAGTTTTTTTACTTGACAAATAACTTATCTATATGGTAATATGATATTGTAAATAATTAAGGAGGTATAACAATGTATATCGCAAGATTATCGCTGATAACACTGTTTGCCTTTGCATTCGTGATAGGTTGTGGCATGGTCGGGCAACAGACAGAAATGGCTGAAGAAACTGCTATGTCTACTGAAGTAGAAAAATCGACCAGTGAAACCTCGGTTTCTACTCCAAAAAAAGCTACCTATCAGGAAGTGACCTTTAATGTAGAGGGCATGACGTGAGGATCGTGTCCTGCAATAGTGCGGTCAGCACTAAGTAAGGTCACGGGTGTAGAGGTAATCAGTGTTTCCAGACAAACAAAAAAGGTCGTCGTTAAAGTTGAAAAGGGTAAAATTACAAACGATGCCCTGATTAAAACTATTGATGATGCAGATCCTCGCTTCACAGCATCTCTCGTTAACTAACGACTTGTAAGGGCGAGGTCACTCGCCCTTCATCTTTCCCATCTACTACAAGGAATATCCAAAAAGAGGCATCAATACAAATGTTAAAAAAATCGATGTTCTGCATAATACTGTTATTTATCGTTGTAGGTTGTGCTAACCAACAGAAAAAAAAGACTACAAATACTTCGGCTGCAGAAATGAGTCTAACTGTAAATGGTATGGCCTGAGGTGTTTGTAAAGGAAAAGTGCAGGATGCACTCAAAAAGGTCGCTGGCGTTATTGAGATATTAAGTGTTTCCCCCTCAGACAATAAAGTCGTCCTGATGGTTGATAAAGACAAAATCAAGCCTGGAACATTGATCAGCACAATTGAAACTATTGAAGAAGTAGATAATAAACCACGATTTACCGCACAACTTTTTCCTGTTCATGAACAAATTGATCCATATTTAGCTATACCCGCATCAGGACACCTTTATGAAATTCCAGTCGTTATTATGAGATTCCTACCAACGACAGACGGTGAAAACTTAGATATTACCAAAGCACCCGATTATTGGGGTTTAGGAGAAATAACGTTAGAGGAACTAAAATCACAGATTGATATATATGATAAACGAATCAAGTTTATGCTTGAAGAGGGAACTCGCTTCAGGGGTTATAAAGATGCCGCAGCTGTCCCATCTATCGGTTATAGAGTAATAGAATACATTACAATCTATGAACAAACACCACAGGGGCCTGTCAGTAAACACTTAGATGATGGAACCCCTTTATATTCTCCTGATTATCATAAGATATTCGAAAGATTTAACATTAAGCATTATGTCAACGATTTAGGTGTCAAGGAAATCTGGATATGGATGGGAGGCGTTACCTCCGATTTTCCAAGTTATGACCCCAATATCCATAAACCTGAAGATTTTCGGAATTGGTGGGAATCCAATATGTCAAGTCCTCTCACCGGGGATATATCAAACAGCAATCGCGACAATACTGATTTACCAATTTACAACTCAACTTATACAGTATACGGACAAAATTTCAGACGCAGTCATGCTGAAGCGGTACACAATCACGGACATCAGTTAGAAGCCATATTAAGCCACGTCAATCAACTACAATTTGGGAATACAGATCTGTTTTGGAAAAAATTTGTCGGGCAAGATGATGCTGGAAATTTTATTACCGGGCGCGCAGGTTGGACACACATGCCACCAAACACAACCAAACATTATGACTACACCGACACTTTCACTTCTGTTGAAAGCGACATAGAAGATTGGACACCAGATAATAGTGGGACGAAAAAATTAGTTAATGTTGATACCTATGGAAACATAAAGTATGCATGGCCAGATTCTAATCCCGAAGTAATACCCCAAAGAATAGAATCACAATGGTATATCTATTGGATGCAAAATATGCCCGGACATAAGAGTGGTATCAAATATGAGAATAAAGAGATGACAAACTGGTGGATGTTCACTGCAGACTGGGATAAGGCAATTTCGTCTGATGTAAGTTTAATCTCAGATGAATGAGTTAAACCTATAACTATGGTTTAATTTGAAAATAAATATACACTTTCGGACCACGGTAAGTACGGTTTCCTAACCGCACCACTTCAGAGTGTCCAATTAATTCTAAAATTTACCAAAAATCTCATATACGCAATTTAGATAAAACATGGTGCAACGGCTCAAAAGCAACATGCACAATTCGGTTACAACAAAAAACTCGGCAAGTTTTTTTCCACACATTTATAGAAAACGTATTAATCGCGTAATACCGAATAGTAAGGTTTTCAATCCCATAAACACAAACCGAATCCCAAGTGCAAGAGATCTGAGCAATGGCAAGGCATGGATCCGACACTTTATTGGTTATACCATTTCAAATAAATTATATTCCATTTGCTGTTTTCGTTATATAATCAGAATTTGTTATACTCGCAATAGTAGTTTTCGTGTATTTACTCAATATTTGGGTAAGTTTTTCCTGCATTTCTTTTAGTGAAGTAACACATTCTCAAACAACTTTGCTTTGATGTCTTGCCAAAGTCTTTCTATAGGGTTCAACTCCGAACAGTTTCAAATGAAGCAACTTTCTCCGAAACAGCTGTCTTGACTTTTTCTGTGAAGCCTAACTTGAATGCCTCACATGCTTTTTCGTTTTTTCATGACTTTTGCGGGGCACCTTAAGTTTCGTATTCCATTTATAGCGGACTAACGCATAAACAGCGGGATAACTCATTTTGACACCGAAAGTCTCTTCAATAGAGGCTGTTATCTGTTGATAACTTGAGAAACCTGTTGGTTTTTGGAGTTCCTGTCGCAAAAGTTATTGTTGTTCTTGAGTGAGTGGGTGTGGACACCCTGTGGAATAATCTCGTTCCAAGAGGGCATCAAGTCCACCAGTTGTATAAGTCGCTCACCAGTCTCCGACTGTTTTTCGGTGAACGCCAATCGTCTCTGCTGCTTGTTGACGCGTTTTTACCTGACCACTGCGATATAGATATAGCATAGTGCGTCTTTGTTTTTGATAACCTTTAGGTGATTTTCTTATCAAACTTTTCAACTCTGAAACACTTTCTGTAATCTGCGGGATTTTGATATTCATTGATTTTCAAATCTCTCATCTATAGAATTTAAGAATAGTGTAGCAGAAATAGAAAAAAAAATTAAAAGGAAGAATATATCCAAGAAATGGTATGAGATCGCTTGCGGCTATAGTCGCTGTATATGTTCTTGTTTCTATTCCAGATTGGTGCGATTAGAAGTTAAAATGTGCTTGACGTTGTTAAACTGTTCTTTATTGTTTCTATTCCAGATTGGTGCGATTAGAAGAATTGTGGAACGTCAGCGTAATAAACGCCATAAAACGTTTCTATTCCAGATTGGTGCGATTAGAAGGAAGACATCTTTAGCACTCTCAGCAGTCGCAGAGAAGTTTCTATTCCAGATTGGTGCGATTAGAAGTTACAGATTGACGACACGGATACGTCTCGCGATGTGGTTTCTATTCCAGATTGGTGCGATTAGAAGCTTGTGTAAATCTGATGATATCGCCTGTTCTTGGACGTTTCTATTCAGATTGGTGCGATTAGAAGAAACCGCGCGTAATGTATTTTTTAGATAAAGATGACGACTTGTGCTAATTACTATTCA
>JAAXHO010000108.1:18496-42945 GCA_012270795.1 Candidatus Poribacteria bacterium | reverse complement strand
TGTCGGTTTTTCATTGTCCTAAAAACGCGCATAATTTATTGCACGTTTATACCCAACAGTAATTTGATGAAAAATGTGGAACAGATTCAAAGTTCGGTAGGAATCTATTCAACTAACCTATAAATGAAAATGTCAGATCCGTGCATTTTGCCGTTGCGCAGATCCTTCATATTGGAATTCGGTTTGTGTGCTTGGTATTGAAAATCTTACCAAGTGTAAAAATCCCTGATGTTTACGTCAAACCGAATGTCGTAAACTATTATAATATTGGCTGCAAAAAATGTCAACCAAAAAATTATATAATGTCTAATTATGACATAATAGGTTATATTATGTCAAGTTAAATTATTAAATTAGGGTGTGTAAAGTTATTGGCCTGTGTCTGAACCAGGATTTTCAGGATTTCCAGATTTTCAAGATTGGAGTTTGATCATCAAGTTCCACTCTTAGGCGAAACGTCTTTTGTCTACAGTCAAAGCAGTCTCTATTTAGAATGGAACTCAACAGCATCAGACTCTAATCCCGGGGAATGCCAAAAGGCATTCATACCGTTGATTTGGAAATCTGAAAATCCTGAAAATCCTGGTTCAGACAAAGGGAATATCAAATAAAACAATCTAATATTCCAAATCATATAATAAACTTTTAGTTAACCTGAAAAATTTAAATTCTTACAACCTATGGCAGATTATGGAATTAATTACACACTTGCACAGGTAGGAGCGACCTCCCGGTCGCGACCGGGAGGTCGCTCCTACCGAAGAGAGTACCTCCAATCAGCAATAACAGTGGCATTCCTTAATGAGACAATATTTATTAGAATTGGTATTACTTAATCTTCATAAAGTTTGTGCTACAAAATGTCCAAATAATTATATGTTTTACTATAATGCCGCGCCTATTCTACTCTACAAGATAAAGCAGCATCGTTCTGTCTTTTGCACGCGAGTACGCTGGTATCGTTCCCAACATACGACCCCGTTGACGAATCCAATTACGAACAATCTGATCTTTATCAAATACATTGAAACTTGCAACATCCACAAGAAACCATAACCTATTCCTACCCGATCTTACCCACTCTTCCTCAAAACCTTCTTTGTCCTTCACCAATACATCAATATCTTTTACCGCAATTTCTGGCAAGTAATACTGTGCCATTGCAGGTTCAGATAACACCAATGTATCAGTAGGCAATCGGTTTGCTCCGATGCCCTGTAGTGCTTCCCGCCACTTAGGTCTGCCACCATTCTCATATTGAAAATAAAGATAGTCTTGTGAGAACAGTGTCACCAGAATCACGCACGGCACAACAATACGCAACAGATCCCTACTACTTTCCGGTTTTAATCTTTCCCAGAGCCATTCACAAGCAATCGCTGCAAGTATGAAATAAGCAGGGGTTGACCAAAATAGATAGTAACCCGCAACATTTTGCAACTGAGAAGCAATCAAAAGCAATACCAGAGGCACACCAGCAAAGCAAACTAAAAACAGAATAGAACGATCAAAGGGTTTAATGATAACAGCAAAAAACGCAGTAATAGCAATCGGTATACTGACACCATGCACAAGTGTTAGCAGGATATAGAACGGACTACGCCCCCACTCGTTATGTCCCCAGTCAGACATTATGTACCCACGTATCCCTGGCAAAGCAAACATGATAATAGGAATCGCAAACGGGATAAAGAAAATTAGTAAGTTAATCCATCTTTTCCGATGTCGTTCTTCAAATAGTTGAAGGAGGGCATAGACCGCCAAAGCAGGAACAATTGCAGCCGCCAGCAAATGCGACAAAATAAGGCAAATACAGCAAAAAAGCGCACCTAAAGTTAAAAGTGTTGAATCCTTTTCAAAGGAGCGATAAAAAAACCAAGCTGTTAACGCAGCAAATAGAAATGTCAAGATATACGAGCGCGCATTCTGTGACCAAAATAAATGCCAGTTAGACAACGCAACAAAAGCAGCTGCAAACAATCCTACACGACTATTGTATAACAACCGCCCCAAACTGAATACAACCGGTATTGATACGATGCCTACAAAGCAAAAGATAAAACGACTTTTCCACTCATTCCCTACATCAAATAGAAATGAAAACTTTTCTCCTATCACAACGGAGAACTTTGCAACTATATAGGGAATAGGGTTGATCGGAGGATTTGTAAGAGAAAATTTTTCGGCATCAAGGACAGTCTGGACCTCATCAGCCCAAAAACTCCATGCCCCCAATTGCCAAAACCTTAAAAACGCACCGATGATGACGATACAGGCAAGTAGGATATGCTTATTTTTTAGGCAATTTTGTGATGAAAATTTCAGCATTTTTAACAGAAACCGACTCCACGAACTAAGTACATTTACAGACGATTTATCCACAACTCTATAGCACACTTATGATGGTATGGTAGGGACGCATCTAATGTAGGTCTTATACCAATAAAGCACAACACTTGCTAAACAAGTTACATCATAACACAATTGGCACGCATATTGCTTTAACGTATGCAGTGCAACTACGCACAAATTCTAACATAACTTTATGCCAGAATCAAGATGAGTTTCTCGCTCTGGCACAAAATGTATTCCGGCACAACATAAATGTGCTTGAATATTATAAATCTAAGGAGATTTAAATGAATACTAAAACGTTTTGGTTACCACAATTGTTGGCAATAGTTTGTATCCTAGCAGTGGGTGCCGTTTCAATGGTTTATGCTGATGCCCACGAAATAGCTGAAGGAATGGCAATGGAAGAGGAAGAAGCAGGTGTTTCCGGTTGGTTCCGTACCGATACAGATAGCCTCGGAACACAAATCTGGTTCGGTGGCAGTTATCCGATGGGAAGTGTATCTATAGACAGCGACATTTATGTTGTTGGCACATTTGCAGAATTCGACCTCGGTATCGGTATTCCTGTTGTTGATAGCGAATCACTTTCTCTCACATTACTCCCAATGGTCGGTATCGGGTTTGATTATGAAGCAGCTAACGGTCCCAATTCTCTAATCGCACCACAGCTATTTACCTATCTCACCGCCGGTTCCATCTCTCTTGAATGGTGGATTCAAGGTTTTTTTAATACACCCTTTAATGATGATGGTGAAGTTGTAAATCACGAAATTGGAGATGATGATAGTGTTACACATATGGTTGAGGCTGATCCTATTGTTGATTCATTCTACACACGGATCTTTCCGCTTTATTCTATTACAGACAACATCGCCATCGGTCCACAACTTGAAGCAACTTTTGAATTAGGTGACGATGGTGGAATAAGTAGTCTTCCCATTGGTTTACGTCTAAATCTCGGTTACGGTGAAAACAATACACTCGGACTCTTCGTCGGTTACGAAACACAACCAGCTGAGGATGATGAAGGTAATGAAATTGAACAAACAGGATTTACCGGCAGAATGACGTTTGTCCGGACCTGGTAAATAACATATTTGTAAGGACAGCAGAATTGCTTTCCTTTTAGGGAATTTCACTTTTATAGCTGGTTGGAGGTCTCTCTTCGGTAGGAGCGACCTCCTGGTCGCGAATTGAATGCCTCTGATTGCTTTAGAGTAATCACTTGAAGCCTTTGTGATAATCTGATAAAATGCCAAATAATTACTTGTGGTAAAATCTCTATCTAATGAAGTGTTCGTCCCTATAATAATTTGTGGTTACAGTTTAAAAGTGGATGGCAGACATAAAGGTCTGCCGTATTTTAGAACCAATTGGACAAGCAAAATCGCTTGTTAAAACTAAGGAGGAAAAGGATGCAACAACATAGTGCATCACAATTTACAAAAAAGCGTTCTTTTTTATTACTAATCGGAACGCTCATACTTATATTATTGATATCTGGTGTGCCAAGCTTATTTGTGGCACATAATGTGTTTGCTGACCAGCATGAAACAACCGAGGCGGAAGCTGAAACCCCTACTGAACAAGATGAAACTACTGCTGAACAAGATGAAGATGAGGAATCCGCTGAAGAAACTACTGCTGAACAAGATGAAGATGAAGATGAAGATGACACCGCAGTAACATTCGATTCAGGTGATACTGCTTGGATGCTTACCGCAACCGCACTCGTGCTATTTATGACCATTCCCGGTCTGGCACTCTTCTATGGTGGGCTTGTGCGCGTACAAAACGTACTCTCCGTGCTCATGCAGTGTTTCGCTCTAACAGGTATTATCACGGTCCTATGGGTTGTCATTGGCTATAGTCTTGCATTCAATACCGCTGGTATGGAGGCAGGAAAAATAACTTTCAACTCCTTTGTTGGAGGACTCGGTACATATTTCCTGAATGGTGTTACCACCAACAGCATGACAGAGAATATTCCAGAAACTGTGTTTGTCGTCTTCCAACTAACATTTGCAATTATTACCCCCGCACTTATCGCTGGTGCATTCGCAGAACGAATGAAGTTCTCCGCAATGCTAATCTTCTCCGTAATCTGGTCACTCATCGTTTATGCACCCCTCTGCCACATGGCATGGTCAGGTGGCGGTTCACTGTTTGGTGATATAATCGGCGCACTTGACTTCGCTGGTGGAAATGTCGTGCATATAAATGCAGGTATCGCAGCGTTAGTCGCCGCAATTTTAGTCGGAAAACGCCTCGGTTATCAGACCACAGCAATGCCACCACACAGTTTGACACTCACCGTCGTCGGCGCATCCATGCTCTGGGTCGGATGGTTCGGTTTCAATGCTGGGAGTGCTCTCGCTGCAAATGGCACAGCTGGCATGGCAATGCTGGTCACACAGATTTCAACCGCTACCGCAGCAATCACATGGATGTTTATTGAGTGGGTCAAACATGAAAAACCGAGCGTTCTCGGTATTGTTACAGGGGCTGTTGGCGGCTTAGTTGCAATCACACCTGCCTCAGGATCAGTCGGCCCGATCGGCGCACTTGTTATCGGAGTCGCCGCTGGTATTTTCTGTTTCTGGGGTGCTACCAGCCTAAAATCCAAACTCGGTTATGATGACTCGCTTGACGCTTTCGGTGTCCACGGTATCGGTGGAATTGTCGGCGCATTATTAACAGGTGTTTTCACTGCAAGTGTATTAGGTGGTTCAGGGTTAGCTGAAGGTGTCACAATAGGACTACAGGTCTGGAAGCAGTTCCTTAGCATCGTCATCACCATCGTTTGGGGTGGTGTGCTATCGTATATTATCCTGAAAATCGTTGATGCCATCGTCGGCTTACGCGTTGAAGAGGATGATGAACGCATGGGGCTTGACCTATCACAACACAACGAACGCGGATATAACCTATAAATAGATTGTGGACGGTTACAAACCGCGCCTAAGAATAAACAGATGTGGGTAGACAGAGGTCCACCCACATCTTCACATTATACCATTTCTACTTTATAATTTCCCATTTTCGTAGGTCGGGTAGAGGCACGAAACCCGACATGTATTGATTGTAACTATCATGTTCAAATCAACGTCAAATGCGCGTTTGGCATTTGACGGGTTTCGTGCCTCTACCCGACCTACAGAAGAATGGTATAAAAATAATTTGAATTGGTATTACTATAACTCAGCAACCCTACCTGCTACCTCCGCCTCTGACATAATCTCTTTTCTCAACAGCAGGTTATTCCCCATACCAAGATTCTCATAGACATCCTGAATCCATGCGGTATCAAACACATCACCCGTGTTGTGTATAATAAGGTTTCGGGGAGCAGTCAGTGTACCAGCAGTCCGAAAAGCACTAACCTTACGCAAACTCGGAATAGGTAACGTTTTCAAATATGCATCATCACTGCCGTTATCAAACTGTGCTGCATCCACGGCTACAGTCTTGATGTTTGTAAATCCTGCCGCCAGCAATGCCCATAATCCTGCTTCTCCAATGCCAATAAGACTCACCTCCGAAACATCACCTCTGGTCGTATAATAAAGCAACGTCGTCAAAATGTCCTGTATCCGCAATGCAGCAGTCGTCCGGTTGTAGGTTGTAAAAAAGTTCGTTTCTTCTGACCTCTCATATTCACCATGCTCCCCTACCCCAAAAACATCTATAGTCAGCACCTTACGATCAGAACTCAGCAGATCGGTTATCATCGGGACAGGTTGTCCTGTTTCCGCGTCTATTAACTTCTCCTTTCCTTCAGGATGTACAACGACAACAACCGGATCGTGTCCCACCAATGGTTCTGTGCGAAACAAAATGGCTGGGATTGCATCGCCAACACCTGTCCTTCCAAGCACAACATGCTGTGCCGAAAAATCCCTTTGATATGTCGTTGGAAAAGCACCTTCAGGTTCAACCAGTGTCACCTCATCGCTCTCGGGCAAATGCAACCCAAGTGAACTCTGTAAAGCACTAACCATCTCCTCTCTGAACTTTTGATGTTCAACTTCATTGGGCGGTTTACGTTTCTCAATCGCTTTCTGTGAGAGTTTCACCCAAGCAGGCAGAATCTCCTCCTGTTTCAGTGCGTTCTTCGGCAATTCACGGTCAGAGAACACTAACAGCGCATCGTCCGACTCAACCTGATACGGCAACTCTTTGAACGCAGACATGTCCTTAGCACCCAACAGCCATTTCGCAAACCACGCATATACCGCTTCACGACTCTCCTTATTGTAGTTATGTTCTGCGTCCACCTGCACATGATGGATTTTGTCTTCCGCATCAAAGTGTGTATAAATGCTCTTGATAGCAGGATATTCAACTGTCTGTGTTTCTTTTGTCCAATCACCCGTACAGGAAACAAGTAACATCGGACGTGGTGCCGCCAACGCCGCAATTTCAAGATTGCTTGCATCTAACCGCAAATTCGGTGCGTTCTCACATCGGCAACCCCCCTGCATCGTCGCAGAAATCATGTTCACCGGTGCAGACACCTTGACACGTTCATCAACGGCAGTGAGGATAAAGGTTTGCGTACCACCACCAGACGCACCAGTACAACCGATACGTTCATCATCAACATCCGGGAGACTTTGCAAGAAATCAATAGAACGAATACCATTCTGGAGTTGGAGTGCCATGCCACCTAATCCCCACAATCCTTCACGTTCACGTCCATAATGGTGTTCAAGCTGCTTGCTGCTATCGTTAACACCAATCATATCATAAGAGAAGACAACGTAACCCTGTTTCACAAAATTGATGCAACGCGCAGGAATGGAACCGCGTTCAGTATCTTCCAATCGTCCACGCCCCCAATGCCCATGTGGTGTCACAATACCCGGGAACGGACCAGTCTTCCCCTTTGGACGATAAAGATTTCCCGTTGTGAAAAAACCAGGGAATGCTTCAAAATACACCTTTTCTACGGTGTAATCATCGCGTTCTATCTTTCCAAAGACCTGCGCGTTGAACGGCGTAGGTTCATGCTCTGGTACTAACCCGTTTGCTACGCGAATCTGCAAACGTAATGCTTCCCCTTTCTTTGTCCATTCCTCCTTTGTGTATTTTGGAAAGGTATACGGTGTATTCACATCGCGGGATGCAGCACCCCGCGCATCGTTTACAGTTTGCGTTGCATCAGCAAAAACATGAGCCAGTTCGTGGTGTCGTTGTTCTGCCATTTTAATCCCCTCCATTACTGAGTTGAATCTGATTCAGCCAATTGTGTCTGCATATCCTCAATTGTCGGATATTCCTTTTCTTCAGAGAGTTTAATATCTGTGGACATGCCTAAAATAGTATAGCATATCATTTGACTGCTTCACCATCCTAATGGGTTTCGCGTACTACCTCTTCTCCGTTTTCGTCCCACTCGATCCACAAACCAACTTTCTTCCCGTTTTTATAGGTCCCTTCACCTGCTTTTTGACCATTCTCATGCCACGCGGTCACCCTACCATGAAGTCTTCCGTTTCTACAAGAAACCCCTGCCCCTTTTGTCCGTTTTTATGCCAAATCGTTAGTAAGCCATGCATCTTACTGTTCAGGAAGGACCCTCTCATAAAAAATTGCTGGTCGCTTTCCCACCAACTCATATAGAGACCATGAAGTTTCCCACGCTGATATTGGGCGAGTTCCATATCTACACCCAGCATATTTGCCATTAAGACTAAATCTCCTATATCATCTTCTATACCCTCTTCCATATCTTCTGTTACATTCAACGAATTTATTATATCCAACGAATCGCTCTTGACCCACCCAATATAAGGCTTTTTCTGATTAGGTGCATAACGCAAATCTTCTCCCGAAGGTGATTTTCGCGTCTGCAGAGTATCTAAATCTATCGCTTCAGCAAGCACTTTTTCACGCACCTGCGGGTCATCCAAGTTCGGTTGTCCACAACCAATACATAGAACCATTATCACACAAAAAACTGATATACATTCTGTGAGTTTCCACATCTTACTTATTCCAAATTTATCCGTGATCATTTCCATATTATCCTCCTAAAATGCGGGTATCGGCAAATTTGCCAATACCCATTATTATCATATTATGCATCCGAATTTGTTTCCTCAGCAGTTTCTGAAACCACTTCCGCAGTTGACACACTCGATTCAATCTTCTTAAGGTTTGTTGCCATATCCACAAACAGATTGATTAATTCTGCTATGAAATACCAAAAAATCAGTACTAATGCACCACTGATAATCGCAACAACTAACGCAATAATTCCTGTAATAAAGCCTATGCCTTCAAGCATCGATAGATCGGATAGCCCAAATTGCAGAACATCCGAAATTCTTGAATCGGAGATTACTCCCTGAATACCTAATCCAGCAAGTAATCCTTGCATGCCTGTTCCAACGATTACGAGAAATCCTATTTCTCCAATCAATCGAATCAAAATAACCGCAATTGGCATCAAAGTGAAATGAGATTCCTCACCAAGCGCGCGAATTTTATTAGCTCTGTTCCAAAACAGCATGATGAGGATTATACCAATGATTACGAAGACGCACATTGCAAGAATGGATACGATGATAACTATCGTCTCTGCACCAGCTTCCAAATTGTCACTTGCACGAATTGCAGCAACGCAAACTCTAATACCTGATACAGTCGCAGCGATCAATGCTATAACACCCAGAATTTTTAGTAGAATTGATGTCCACTTCCGAAATTGAGAACCAGCTTCTAATGAATCAATCCAAGATATAATACCACGAAAAAATCCCATTATTTTCCTCCAATTTATGATATGTTTTATGCAAGGAATAGGTTAACATTTTATACGATAGAATTAAAACAAATCCTGTGATATATAACCTAAGTTGCCACCTATTATTTGTTGGAGGGGTTTCTAACCCCGATTAATAACAGAAATTAGAAAAACAACGAATGCTGATGCGAATTGTCATAAATCGGGGTTAGAAACCCCTCCAACAAGAGTATTCTAAAGTAGGTGGCAACTTAGGTGATATATAGTAAAATGGGGTAGACCAAAGGCTACCCCACAAAAACATATTCAATATTAAGCGTTTGCTACATATATTTCGTTGACGCGTCTCCAGTTCACAACATTTTTCCACGCCTCAACATAATCCGGACGTCGGTTCTGATAATTCAGATAATAGGCATGTTCCCAAACATCAATCCCAAGAATAGGCGTATGTCCCTGCATCAATGGACTGTCCTGATTCGCAGTAGAATAAATTTCCAAACCGTCATCCCCGATAACGAGCCATGCCCAACCAGAACCAAAACGTTTAGTCGCAGCGGTCGTGAACTCTTCATTCGCAGCCTCAAGCGAACCAAACGCAGCCTTTATCGCTTCCCCAACTTCACCACTGCTCGGATCACCACCATTCGGTGCCATAATTGACCAGAAAAGTGAATGGTTAGCATGTCCGCCACCGTTGTTAATAACCGCCTGTTTAATGTCATCTGGGACCTGATCAATGTTCCTAAGTAACTCTTCTACATCTAATTTCGCAAGATCGTCATGACCTTCCAATGCAGCATTCAGATTATTGACATACCCTTGATGGTGTTTACCGTGATGGATCTCCATCGTTTGTGCATCAATATGAGGTGCCAACGCATCGTGTGCATAAGGAAGTCTCGGTAATGTGTGTGCCATTTAAAAAATAGCCTCCTTCAATGTTTTTGGATTAAAAACAAGTATAGCAAATTTATATTTACTGTGCAAGTTTTTCCTTTAATTCAAATTGACAAAACAAACCAACTCATATATAATAAAACTAAATCTAACAACAAACAACACATAAAAACATCAAATGATTATTGATTCCCATACACACGCATGGCACACCTGGCCCTATCAACCACCTGTCCCTGACGAGAATAGTCGTGGAACAGTCGAGCAACTACTTCACGAAATGGATACACACAAAGTCAACAAAGCCGTGATAATCTGCGCACGGATTGACAAAAATCCTGATAACAACGACTACATCGCAGAATGCATCAAACGCTATCCCGACAGACTCATCCAATTCGCAGACATAGACTGTTCCTGGACAGACACATACCACACCGACGGCGCAACTGACAGACTCAAATCCGCAGCAGAAAAATACAACCTAAAGGGATACACACACTATCTCAAAGGTGATGATGATTGCAGCTGGTTCTTTTCAAATGAAGGACAGAGTTTCTTCCGAACAACCGCAGAATTGAGGTTAATCGCAAGCATCGCAATGGGTAGCCATCATCACGCACCTTTACGCAAACTCGCAGCTCAGTTCCCATCCATTACCTTTTTGTGTCATCACATGGCTGGCGCGCGGGCAGGTGAAAAACATCCTTATCCTCAATTAAAGGAAGTACTTGCTTCTGCAAATGTCCCAAATATCTATATAAAAATGTCAGGATTTGCTTATGTGTCACAAGTATCATGGGACTATCCATATTCCGATACACACTGGATTGTCCGCGCCCTATATGAACATTTCGGACCAAACCGACTCTGTTGGGGTTCCGATTACCCAGTAGTCCGAAAATTCATGACATATCAACACGCACTTGAAGCTTTCAGAACACATTGCACATTCATATCCGAAAACGACAAAACAGAAATCCTGGGCGGTAATCTCCACAGACTATTATCTATAGAATAAAATATTATCACTCGCAACTACAACCCATCTCATAAACGGTAGGAGGGGTTTCTAACCCCGATTTACCAAACACACGATTCGGTGAATTTAGACAAAATCGCATTTATGAGATACACTGTAGGTATTTGGCATTCCAGCAACACAAATAAAAAAAGGTAAAATCACAGATGAAATACATATCAATTTCACTATTGATCGTCCTGACCTTAGCACCCACAACCACGTTTGCACAAGACTACACAGGATGGAATCTCCCCGAAGGGGCAAAAGCACGACTCGGAAAAGGGCGGATTACAGGCGATATTTCCTATTCACCCGACGGGACCAAGTTAGCCGTAGCAAGCAGCATTGGCGTTTGGATATACGATGCACACACAGGTGAAGAACTTGATCTCTTATCAGGACATACGTATCATGTCATCAGCGTCGCATTCAGCCCGGATGGAAAAACAATCGCCAGTGGTGGTGTGGATACCACCACCCGTTTTTGGAATACAAATACCCCCAACCTTATCCGCACCGTAATTGGCCATAAGAGTTGGGTCAACAGCGTCGCGTTCAGTCGGGATGGAAAAACTATTGCCAGTGGTAGTGAAATGACCGTTCATTTGTGGAACGCAAACACGTGTGACCTTCTCCGCACGTTTGAAGGACACACGGATTTGATCTCCACTGTAGCCTTCAGCCCGAATGGAAAAACAATCTTTAGTAGCAGTTTTGACAGCACCATCCGTTTGTGGAACACCAACACTGGCAGCCACATACGAACACTCACTGGGCATACGGATGAAATCTGGAACATATCGATCAGTGCGGATGGGAATACTCTCGCCAGTGGAAGTAGTGACGGTACCGTGTTGTTGTGGTCAATCCCGATTAACGAGAACAAATAGTGTATAAGGTTGAATAAGGTTTTGCATGATGTATACGTGTATAATTTAAAATTTTCCAAAAAACCACAAAAAATATGCAAAATTTGTATATTTTTACTTGACAAACGCCAATTTATCATGTTATAATATATTTCACACTGCATTTTGAAGGTAAAACTATAAATCTAAATCCCGTCAAAACTTGTTGTCCTTTAAAAAATCTAAATGAGAAAATAGAAATCCTGAAAATCCTGGTTCAGACAAAAACAAAATGTTACACATTAGCAAAATTAATTTTTTTATAAAACAACAAAAACACCGATAAACCTATACAAACACTGGGTTCATAGCCAATGAAAAACGTTGCCAAAAAAACGAAAAAAGTGTCCAAACGGTAACTTTTTAAGGAAATCATACTTGTAAATCTGGAAATCCTGAAAATCCTGGTTCAGACAAAAAATAAAATGAAAACAAAAAAATGAATTGGCAATTACAAACAACAGTATCTAACCAACAAGTAAGGTTCTACAAAGAAAATGGGTATCTCACCTATGGACGCATCTTCACAGAATCCGAATTAAACGAACTCCGTGATTATGTAGACGAAATGATTGAGAACTTACCTGAAGGTAAACGGCCAGAACAGATGGACGTACCACACTTCACACATCCGTTCCTATTCAAATACCTAACGCATCCACGCGTGTTGAAAGTAATTGAAAGGTTTATAGGTCCAGATATTGTCCTCTGGTCAAGTCATTTTATTAGCAAACGCGAACACGATGGCATGGAGGTCCCGTGGCACCAAGACGGAGTCTATTGGGGAAAATCACTTGAACCCATGAACGTCATCACAATGTGGTTAGCAGTGGATGAATCAAAAATTGAAAACGGGTGCATGCGAGTCATACCCAAAAGTCATACTTTGCGCGATCGTCGCTACGAAACAGTGAACCGCAAAAACAATCTCTTTGGCAGAGAAGTCGTCTCAGCAGACATTGATGAATCAAAAGCAGTAGATTTGGAGTTAGAAGTCGGTGAATGCCATTTTCATGATGCTTGGACAATTCACAATTCCAGTTCAAATGTTTCACAAAATAGAAGGTGTGGCTACACAATGCGTTATATGCCAGCTAACGTCCGTTTCCCCGGCGCAAAAGTGCGGTCCTCACACAAAATATATCTGCTGCAAGGTGAAGATAAAACAGGTGGATTTAATACATACCAACCAGTCCCAAAATTCTAATACCATTTCTAATTAATCTCTTTTTGTAGCACAAACTTTCAGTTTGTGACCTAAATATTTATGTAGCATAAACTTCCAGTTTGTGGCTAAAGAATGACTACCATAACAACCGTCCTAATAAGACAATAATTTATAGAAATGGTATAAATATACAGCGAGGAAAACCTATGCGGCCCTATATTGACGTACATTGCCACATCGGAATGACAGTATCACGCGCACCCGTGGTAGGACAAAGCACGGACAAGTGTCTCGCACGCATGGCTTCCGCAGGAGTGATCAGCGCAATCCCATGTCCCACCGCAGGCGGACCACAAGCGCAGGGAGTCGTGGATACACACGCACAGAACAAGGTGATAGCCAACGCATGCAAAAAATACCCTGAACGTTTTCCCATAGGACTCGCCATTGTAGAAGTCCGACATGAACAAGCAGGAGTAGAGGAACTGGATAGGGCAATGTCTGAAGATGGGTTAGTTGGATTCGCATGCCATCCAGGTTTATCAGGACATTCTCTTGGCGGAGAATTACATGCATTCCTTGAGATCGTTGCAACGCACAACGGATTATGTCTGCTACATCAAGCAGGATCAACACAAAACATCGCCGCCTATGCACAAAAATTTCCCACAATTACATTCATCATCGGGCATGTCTCAATGAACAAGGCAGGACACATGGATGCAATTGCACACTGTGCAAAGCAGGAAAATATATGGTACGACATCGCACAGAAACCCGACAGCGCAGATGAAAGTTGGAACATAAAACATCTCGTAGAAAACCTAGCACCCCATAGGTTAATGTTCGGCAGTGACCTACCCTACTACGACTTCCGACTCGTCCAAGCACAGTTAGAATCTGCTAATCTTGATAACGAGACGAAGGACGCTATTTCATATCAAAATGCTGTACGACTGATACAACAATTCAAACCCGATTGGCAACCAACACTTACAAAAATAAATCCCCCACAGCAATATACTGAAGAGGAACTCTGGAACGCAAACGGCGCAAGACTATTGTAAAATCCACAGGACTTACGCATTCCCCTCGCTTGCTATTCTTAGCCCCCCGCTTGCGGGGGGTTGGGGGGTCGGGATAAGGGGGGTAAATCCCTGAAAATGACAAAAAATCCGGGATAAAATCCTTGAACAAACAAAATTCTAAACAGGAACACCCAAATTTGCGTAAGTCCTGATCCACAATAACGAGCTATTTCACTATCTCTACAGCACGAATCCGATGCCGTAAAACCAAAATACAACCCGCACCCAACGCAACCAAAAACAAAAATGACAATGACCAATGTATATCGTAATCACTACTCGTACCAAATAGAGTTGACCCCAAACGATCAAAATTTGCCCAAATAGAAACAATAGCAACTGAACTCGTACGAAATACACCTTTCAAAATTAATTCCACAACAGGCAAACCAAACCACACCGCACAGAACCCTATCGTAGCATAACGCAAATTGGTCGTAAGTGATGAAAACACCAACATCAATAAACCTGTGATCACTGTGATAATCACCGAATAAATAACAATTGAAAACGGCAACCAAAAATATCCTTGCAAAAAAGGTTCATCAGTCAGCAACGCTTGTTCCAGAAAAAGCAACAAACCAGGAACTAACGTCATGCACAAAAGTAATATACCAATAACCGCAAATTTACCGATAAGGTAATCTTTCCAAGAAATCGGCTTCGACAAATAAAGCGATAATGAATTATGCTTAAGATCATCCGAAATTAACCCCGCCCCTCCAAATATCACAACCAAAGCAAGCAAAAATGCCGTTGGAAATGGAAGAATCCTAAATACAAATCCCTGAAAAAATTCATTATCAATATCAAACAAATCAATTTCCCCAGGTATAAAATTCAAAACATATATCAATATTCCATGTGCTAAAATATAAATTACAGGCGGAATCGCAACAATTAACCGCACAATCTTACGTTTCGCAAGCAGTTTTAACTCCGCCTTAGCAATAATCCACCAACGTGTCCGTTTATGCTGGTTCAGTGTACCTTCCCAATGTCTATAGTCTTGCGTGTGTATTGGCATAATTAATTCCGATAAATCGCAATCTCTTCAATAGTATCCGTAAAAGGTCCCTGTTTATCTGTCTTGACCTCAACAATAATAACACCCAAAGGCGTATCACGCTCCGGATCTGCCTCAATAAGCGCACGGGGAATCTCAGCACTCAAAAGTCTATCAAGGCTATTCGGCTCTTGTGACCAACGCACATCAACCAATCTACCATCATACACCTTTTTATGCTTCTTGCCATCACGCATTGAGTAGACCTCCGCATGGGTTATAAAATCCGCCTCCGATATCGTGCTAACACCAACGCTCGGACTCAGTATACTCTGATTCCATATTAACGCATTGCCATGCCTATCAAGCAGATAAATCCGAAATTCCAAACGATCCGTACGCGGATCCGAAAGAACCTGAATCCCCTCAAAATTTTGGATTTCACCTGAACCACAACCAATCAGAACAGATACACAGCAGCAGACAAGAATATATCTTTGTAAATGTAATTTAATGCCTAACACGATTATATTCCTTCAACCAATACCATAAATGGTAGGAGGGGTTTCTAACCCCGATAAAAAACTATACCATAAATGGTAGGAGGGGTTTCTAACCCCGATAAAAAACTATACCATAAATGGTAGGAGGGGTTCCTAACCCCGATAAAAACTATACCATAAATGGTAGGAGGGGTTCCTAACCCCGATTTACCAATGAGATACACTGTTACCGAATTTTTGACAAGTGAATAGGTGCATCCTATCCGCAAAGAATGCACCTAAAAAAAAAGGAGAAAACCTATCACCTATACAAAAAATACAAAACATTATGCCTCTTCCTCTTCTGTCTTAGAGGCAGCAATTACCTTTTGCGCAACATCATCAGGAACAATGTCATAACGCTCAAATTCCATCGTGAAATTACCACGCGCACTCGTCATAGACTTCAAATCAATTGAGTAACGCAGCATCTCCGATTGCGGCACCATCGCCTGTATAACCTGACGTTTACCCATTTGATCAACACCCAACACTTGACCACGACGACCATTCAAATCACCGATGATATTACCCATATACTGATCAGGAACTGAAATGCTAACCTTCATAATCGGCTCAAGAAGACACGGATCCGCTTGCTGCACCGCTGTCGCAAATGCCATAGAACCAGCTATCTGGAACGCCATATCCGACGAATCCACCTGATGATATTTACCATCATAAAGATCAATCTGGATATCTACTAACGGATAACCCGCAAGAACACCCCGATCCATCCTTTGACGGATGCCCTTCTCCACTGCCGGAATATAGTTTTGCGGGATAACACCACCCTTGATATTGTCTATAAACTCAAAACCAACCCCACGTTCTAACGGAGCAAGATTGATGGTAACATCACCGAATTGACCTTTACCGCCAGATTGCTTCTTGTGCCTTTCTTGAACACCCTTTACAGGTCTACGAACCGTTTCACGATAAGGCACTTTTGGTGTGACAACTTTCGTTTCAACGCCAAATTTATCTGCAATCCTTTCACGATTGACAGTGATATGAAGCTCGCCTAAACCAGAGACAAGAAGCTGCTTCGTTACGTCATTCCGTTCAATTCGGAAAGACGGATCCTCTTCACTTATACGAGTCAAACCTGTAATCAACTTCTCATCGTCACCCTCGCGCGCCGGAGAAATAGCAAATGAGATAACTGTGTTCGGAAACTCAATACCAACAAGCTTAATCGGAGCATCTACGTCTGACAAAGTATCACCAGTACGTGTGTTAGTTAGTTTCGTAAGAGCACCAATGTCACCCGCAGAAATCTTGTCCGTGCTAATAGCATTCTTGCCATTCATAAAGGTCGGTTTGCCGATACGCTCCACTTGGCCGCTGCTCGTATTCCTCGCTTGAGAATCTCCTGCCAATGTCCCAGAATACACCCGGAAAAGACTCAGCTGACCCGAAAACGGATCCGCAATCGTCTTGAAGACAACAGCAGATAACGCCGCATCAACTGAAGGTTCGCGCGTCTTGGATTCATCTTCAGCATCCTGCACCGCACCCGTCTGAACAGGAGACGGACACCAACTCACAATCATATCCATCAACTGCTGCACACCAATGTTCTTCAATGCCGACCCACATAACACTGGCACAAACTGATTCTCAAGTATCCCTGTTTGCAGACCTGCCTGAATCTCCTCTTCAGAAAGCTCACCTTCAAAAAACTTTTCTATCAGCTCATCGTCACTTTCAGCAGCGACTTCAACAAGGGCTTCACGAGATTCCTCAGCAGCACCCGCCAAGTCATCAGGAACTTCCGTTTTCGCAACGCGGGAAGTGCCACTCGGTTCAAGGAACGCACCATCCTGAATCACATCTACCACACCCGTAAACTGATCCTCTTTTCCAATCGGTATTTGCACTGGAACAGCGCGAGTCTCCAATATATCAGAAATACTCGCAAGCGCATTCTCAAAACTCGCATTCTCTTTATCCATCTTGTTGATAAAGATCAAACGCGGTAATTCATACTTATTCGCAACCTCCCAAACCTTTTCGGTCCCACCTTCTACGCCAGTCGTTGCATCTACGACTACAATAACCGCATCCACAACACGAAGCACACTATGAAGATCACCATAGAAATCCTCCGCACCCGGCGTATCAATCAAATTCAACTTGTTATCACCCCATTCCGATATACACACGGAACAACTAAGGGATGTCTTGCGATCTATCTCATCCGAGGCATAGTCCGCTACCGTGTTCCCGGCATCCACGGCACCCATTCGCTCAATCGCACCACCATTATACAGCATCGCCTCAATTAGGGAGGTCTTACCCGCCCCAGAATGAGCAATTATGCCAATATTCCTAATCGCTTCTGTTCTATATTGTCTCATTGTATTAGAAAATTCTCCTTTTCTCACCACACGGAATAGGTCAAACTATGCCGTAATTAAGATACACTATTTTAGCATATATGACAAAATGTTTTCAACAAAAACTATCAAAAATATTGAAAACTAAATAACCCTAGCAGTTCGTACATTATACCAATTCTAAAAAATATTGTCTCATTAAGGAATTCCACTATTATTGCTGGTTGGGTACTTCTCTTCGGTAGGAGCGACCTCCCGGTCGCGACCCGCCACTCTTCGGTAGGAGCGACCTCTGGGCGCGACCCGCCACTCTTCGGTAAGAGCGACCTCTGGGCGCGACCCGCCACTCTTCGGTAGGAACGACCTCTGGGCGCGACCCGGGGAATGCCATAAGGCATTCATACCGTTGATTTGGAGGTCGCTCCTACCAGATCTCTGCAGCTAATGAGAAATTATATTTTAGAAATGGTATTAGCTAGGAAAGGTCTCTAACCCCGCCAACTATTGATGGAAACCCATTCCCCAAAAAAAAAGCGGACAACGAACCGGAGTCCGCTGTCCGCCTTTCGGGTAGGTTAGTTTGAATATCCCTGAGTTAGTTCTTTGATTTCAATTCGCCCCACACAGTTGCCGCCTTGTTCCTGGCCGAGATCAAGCCTTTCAACTTAGCGGTTATGAGCGTTTGCCGTTCACCAGCGAAAGATACATCTTCAATTTGATAGTAGTATACTGCACCGGTTTTCGCTGAAGTGTCTACCCATTTATAGACCTGCTGTTCACCTGTTGTACCTGCACCTTGTATCAGTTCAGTGTTGACCTGTCTGAATTCACCATCCCGACTATCACTACGAAGGATATTAAATCCTGCGTTGTTAAGTTCGGATTCGGTTGTCCAACGGATAACGATTTCTCCGTTTTCCAGTGCTGGACGGAAAGAGGACAAGTTGACAGGGAGCGGTGTACCTCTGATAAATCCCGGGGTGCCGATGTCATCGCTGTCTCCATACCAAATTTTCGGGACTCGCTTGAATGCAGTATCCACAGCGTGTACCCACGCATATTTTGGATTCCTATACCTCGCCCGCTTTATTCCCATCTGCAGCACAGCACCAGTCAAATCGCCTTCAACATTTCGATTTGGCACAGCGATACGCGGCCGCCCGCTTTCGTCTCTGCGGCGTATCAACGACGTTCGACCTCTATCCTCTGTCAGGTCTGTTGGCCAGTTCCAACTGAACGGGTCGTCAAGACCAATACCTTGACGCAGATTCGGTTCTAAACCATCAAGATTGCCGATCTCATCTGATACAACACCAGCACCATCAACGATTTTGATGTAGAAACCGCCTTCAGCATTCAGAAATAGGTCTGTCCTATTTGCCATACCAAATTCCCTACTTTTCTTCGCATAGATGCTGGCAACCCGTGAATCTGGAAAATAGTCTCTTTCTGAAGGACGATCCTCATAAGCAACAATAAGCACAGTTTGATTCGGTAGAATATAGGTAAATAGGTCCTTTAAGTTGATCGTAATGTTTAGAGGACGTTTATTTTCTTTCCATGAACCAGAATCATGATTTTCTACGATGAGTTGCCATCCAGTTTTCGGATCGCTATCATCCGCTGCAAGATCGATACCACGCGTTTTTGAGGTATTATGGAGTTCAATCCATTGCGGTAAACTTCTATTGCCAGTGGTAGCAGTGGTAAGCATAAGTTCACTAACAATCAGTTTCCCACCATCAAGTTGTGATATTTTTCCTCTTACGACGCTGTTGTCATAGCCTGGGGTTCCGCTGTTTTGATCGTTTGCTTGGCCCCTACGGTCATAACCGATACCCGTGAAACCGGCTTTTACCCACGCATCTTTGAGGTAACCTTGTTTACTGTCATCACGAATCCACACTGTATCAGGAGTGTTCAAGCGGTCATTTTGGAGGAAATCGGCATCAGGTTGTGTGTTTCCGTTCAATGGGAATACCTTTGTATCCCAAATTTCGCCCGTTGGTTGACCATCCGCTTTCTTTTCCCTTTGGGGTGTAGGCACTGTGAGGTCCCGCAAGACGAAATTGTCGTGAAGAGCCCCGGGGCCCGCAACATCTTCAACCCGAAAACCTGTTTGATAGACATCTCTGTTTTCTCCAACATCCCAAGGATTACCGCTCCGTAGAATTAGCAACCACCCATCATCATTTGGAATTTCAAGTTTGTCATCATCAAGAATCAGAAATTTGTGTGGACCGGAACCAAACTCCTGATCGTCGGCAGGAAACTTGATATCAAACCCAAGAGATATCGGCGTATCGCCCGGGTGTCTGTTGACTAATAATAGCATGCCGCGTGGCTCAATTGAATAATCTGGAAAACGAATGATTTCAGTTTCATCACCAAATCCTGTTGTTTTGGTCAGCACCCAATTATGAAGGGATTGGGCAGAACCTGTAACGTTTCGGAGTTCAATCCAATCTAATTGGTTGTCCGTCAAGTTCCCGATTTCATTGACAATGATTTTGTTTTTGGGCGGTGTATCTTTGGTCGGTGGTGTCCGCGGTGGGCGCACGGTGGATCTCCTATTTTCTGTCCCAGGTGAGCCGAAATAATACCGTAGATATTGACTGACCGCTGTACGCCAATGACTCTCATGCCAACCATCATCATAGTTGATACGTTGCATTGATTTGAACTCGCGTCGCGGGGTAATACTACTGCCGTGCTGTCCTCTATTGGTAATTTCCCACGTATTTATATAAGAAGGGACATTACTCAATCTATCGGTTTCAGCAGGGGGTGCAGGATCCTGTTTTGACGTAATAAGCTTAATATCAGAAAAGGCTATCGGTGTAGTGGTTCTATTGTAAAGTTCAATCCACTGCTCTCGAACTAAGTTGTCAGCTACACCGAGGTAGGACTGATCATGTGCCCACATCACTTCATTGATAACAACTTGACGTTGGTTGCGATTCGTGTCATCATCATAAGTGCCATCTTCAAGTTTGCTTCCCAACCTATGCGTGGTGCCGGGGACGTTGACGCGTAAATTAAGAGTACCACCGACAGCAAAAAGATCGTAAAGATCTGGCATCAATGTTTCATCCGACACAACACTCCATGCTTTTTTGGTAATCGTATTTGGTGCACGTAGTATCGGCAGTGTTGGATAAACATTACCTGCAATTGCCGTGTCATTCGCAGCAATAATTACATACCCTAAACCTGGGAGGTGATTGTCCATTAAAATAAGCTTCTCTACTATATGCTCCCCTTGCTGTCCTGGTAATTCGGAGTGAAAGGAAATGCCTGGCGGCCCCATCCTTACTCGTCTATAACCAGCCAAGGTCAAACTGAAAACAGAGCTAGCAAAATCTGACGGTAACTCTGACCAAGTTATGAAATATGTCTTTGGATCGCCATCACTGCCTTCATCAAAGGTGTTAACAAAAGTAGTCGGTGTGATAATTATATCATCTATTGTCGGTTTCGGATCGGGTGCGACACTATATGTAAGTTTGGCAACCAACTGCTGTTCATTTTCAGGAGTATTTGGATCGTCAGGTGTAAATGTACCAGATATTCCTATTTCAACAAAAGCCATTGCAGGCATTGCAACGAAGATGAGCACTGCAATAAGTAAAAAAACAAAAACGGGATTAAAGATTAATCTTTTCATTATTAAACTCCTCCAAAATAGTTGAATTTGATATGATTCATGCATTAACATTTCCTCTTAGGGGTGTGTAAATATTTTGTCACTTGTTTGTTCATGAATTGCAAATTTCTGTAGGTCGGATAGAGCGTAAGCGAAACCCGACACGTTGACTTGAAACCCTAATATTGTCGGGTTACGCTTACGCTCTACTCGACCTACGAACTCGCTCCTACAGAAGAAAACCCAAAACGAACGAATTATCTATTATCTTTGAGTGTTCCCCATGTTGTTATGTATTTGCCGGTTGGAATGATAACGCCTCGGAGCCGGTATGTTGTGAGAATGCCGCGCGTACCTGAGAGATCTACGTCCTCAAGACGATAGTAGTACGCGACATCGGGTTTAGCGGTTTTGTCTATAAATTGATATTGTGTTTGTTGTCCGGTAGTGCCGGCACCTTGTATCAACTTGGTATTGATGCGTTGGAAGTCCTTGGCTTGAGAGGTACTGCGGTATATGTTGAACCCGGCATTATCAAGTTCAGATTCCGTTGTCCAGTTGATAGCCACCTCACCCTTAACAAACTTTGCTGAGAATTGCGAAAGTTCCACAGGTAAAGGTTTGCCCCGTCGATGCCCCGGTGTGCTGATATCATGGGGACTTCCGTAGTAAAGGCCTGCGATGACACGTTTCGCTTTATAAGTGGGAATCCACCCGCGTCTTAGAAACCCTGAACGCGGCACATCTTCTTCGTCAAAACGACGTATCAGAGAACTACGAGCCCCTTCAATCAAGCTTTCTGGGAGATTCCATGTTTTCTTATCACCACTAAGTGTGCCGATGTGGTCAATGAGGACATCTTCAGAATTAGTGAGTTTAAGGGAGAACCCACCCCCGGTAATGTTTTGGAAGCGACCGACTATAATCTCTTGCTCAAGTCCTTCCGCATCTTCCATCTGTAAAGGGGGCAATTGTATGACAGTGTTATCGGAAAGATTACCACCTGAATGTCTGCCTAAAGCAGTAACAATTAATCTTGCATGTTGTGGCGGAATGCGGAAGTCCGCATCGAACGTAATTGTCGTGTCCAAAAGGGTCGGCTGTAGGCTTTTCCACTGGAGTTTCCAACCACGAAGGTTTACGGTTGCATTGCTATTGTTATAGACTTCAATCCATTGGGGTAAAGCAGTTTCTCCACCACCAGCCTCAAACATAAACTCACTAAAGACAACTTCGTGGGTCGATAGATCGGGCTGCGTTGGGTCTATTGGGTTGACTGGGTTTGTTGGGTCGACTGGGTCTGTTGGTGTAGGTGTATTACCCATGACAGGATCACCCGTGACAGTAGTTTTAGTGGTAACGGTAGCGGTTACCCTCGGATCATTTTCGGAAGTTGCTGTGACGGTAACATTGTACGTGCCAGCATTCAAAAGTGCTGTGCGGGGAATTGTCAATGTAATATCCTCATAAGCATCTATAAAAAGCTGGATTCCGCTTCGATTTACTGTCGCAGTCTCAATATCCCCGGATATTGTGAAGTGGATTCCATCTCCTGCGTTGCCAGCATTTGTTGCACGCAAAGTATAAGTTATATCATCAGTATCCTCCGTTGTAGTCGGCTGCGCCGTGCCGTCCAAAACCTCTAATAAAACATTCGGTACAAATACTCCCGCGGTTACATCGATTCTGACATCAATGGTTGTGGGATCCCCTTGTTCAGGAGTCCCGACGATTTTAAAAAAATAACTATTGTCATTAAACGTTAATAAACCGGGGAGCGTAAATAGACGGCCAGGAATTGTTAATTCCACTTTCGTCGATTTACCAGCCGCAACTGTTACCGAGGTGGGTGACATACTTATTTGAGTCGTATCTATGTTCACCTGAAACTCGTCGTCAAAAACCGTACCAGAAGTTGGTAGTGTAAATTCCATATTAAGAGAATTAGAATCTGTGTTTCCTTTCGTAATATTCACGTCAAAATTTACATCACTAATATCGTCAGCCTCTAACTTATGAATGACATCCTCATCTTCATACCCAACAACATATATTTTCGTCTCAATAAACTTTGCTATGACAGTAAGAGTGAGAGCTATCTTTAAATCTAACTGCTTTTTACCATCAACTACATCAACGCCGATCGTAATTGTGTCAACTTTTGTTATATCTGACCGGTCAAGCTCAAGTGACACATCCTGCGTTCCTGCCCCTTTTATATCTTCTAATTCATCAGGTTCAGGCTTAATGGTATATTTGGTCACATTTCCATTTTGGTCACGCACTGATCCAAACGCGGTAACACTTACTTCTATGTCCTCATATTCATCTTTATCCTCACTTGTAACGCGGACGGTAAATATTATATTTTCAGTACTATCTAAGCTAGTCGTCTGAGTCGCGCTACCTACAACTGATATTGTAACTTCAGCAATAGATCTCTGTAACGGAATCAAAGCAGATATTAGCAATAGCGTAACCAAAATAAGAACAATTCTATTTGAGAACCTCCCTTTATCCCTCCGCAAGTGAGGGGAGATGAAGTTCTTCTGATAAGAGGTTCTTCCAATTAGCAATGAGATATTCTCATTTAGAAATGGTATCTCATTTAGAAATGGTATAAGAGCACGGTTTTTCATAATTCAGATCCTCCATTTATGAAATTTAGGTTTACAGTTGAGTAACGGTTAAGATACCCATCCACCTTCTGCAAACAAAA
>JAAXHO010000108.1:0-18299 GCA_012270795.1 Candidatus Poribacteria bacterium | reverse complement strand
ATAGTTAATAAAACGGATAATTGGTAAAAGCGCAAGAGGTCCAGGAATAGAGCGCATGTGGAGGCGGCTTAGATGCATGAGAGCCGTTTTTTCAACATTGCGGTTGCTATAAAAATCTTGCATTTCCCCATCCTTTGTTTGGTTCATGTCGGGTTTCGCAAGCTCTACCCAACCTACGATAACCTAAGTTGCTACATTAGTAGCAAAATCTGTTAGGTTGCGTGTCTCTAAGTACACAAACTGCCAGTTTGTGCTACAAATACAATGGAAAATGATATTACGTTAACATTTCGGTGTTAATGTGCGTATTATTGCGCGTTCACACCCCATAATAACCCAATAAAAATGAAAATGTGGAACAGATTCAGGGTTCGGTAGGAATCTATTCAACTAACCTAAAAGTGCCGGATCCGTGCATTTTGCCGTCGCTCAGATCCTTCGTATTTGGAATTCGGTTTGTGTTCTTGGAATTGAAAACCTTACCATATACGAAAATCCCTTATATTTACGTCAAACCGAATATTGTATTATTTTACTGATGTCACTAAATTATAATATTGGTTATAAAAAATGTCAACAAAAAAATGAGTGTGTAAAGTTTTGGTTACTTGTCTGAACCAGGATTTTCCAAATCAACGGTATGAATGCCTTTTGGCATTCCCCGGGATTATCAGATTTTCAGGATTAGCTCATCAAGGATTTTGATGCACATTGATGCCAACTTTGGAAATTGAACCTGTTGAGGAAAATCCTGTAAATCTGATAATCCCGGGGAATGCCAAAAGGCATTCATACCGTTGATTTGGAAAATCCTGGTTCAGACAAGTGAAAACAACACTACTCATAATTCATGCCAAAAACTTTACACACCCATCAAAACATATTAGGTTGACCACTAACCATTTTTCAGATAAAATATATACATCAATTCTCAAATAAACACAACGCTGTAGGATAAAGACTTGGAACAACCCTTACTTGAAGTTTCTAACCTAAAAACAGTATTCCCAACGAATGGCGGAATCGTGAATGCTGTCAATGATGTCAGTTTTTCTATAGGGCGCGGCAAAACTGTCGGCATTGTCGGAGAAAGTGGATGTGGAAAAAGTATCACAGGACTTTCACTCCTCCAACTTGTACCAAATCCAGGCAGAATACAAGCTGGCAATATCCTGTTTTACCGTGATGGTCATGATACACCGTTAGACATCGTAAAAGTGTCACCGCGCAGCAAACTGATGCGTGAGATTAGAGGCAACGAAATCGCTATCATCTTCCAAGAACCGATGACTTCACTAAATCCGGTTTATACAGTAGGAGAACAGATCGCTGAAGCAATTGTTTTACACCAAGATGTAAAAGGCTCATTTCTAACACGCACAGGATTAAAAACACCACCGAAATGGGCACGACACCGCGCAATTGAAATGCTCACACGCGTCGGCATTCCTGCACCTGAACAACGTGTCAATGAATACCCGCACCAACTCTCAGGCGGTATGCGACAACGCGTGATGATCGCAATGGCCCTCTGTTGCGCACCCGCTCTGCTCATCGCCGATGAACCGACCACCGCACTAGATGTAACAATCCAAGCACAAGTCCTCGCACTCATGCAAGAACTTCAAGCAGAAATTGGAATGGCAATCATGTTGATTACACACGATTTAGGAATTATCGCTGATATGGCTGACGAGGTGGTCGTGATGTACGCCGGACGCGTCGTTGAAAAAGGCACCGTTGATGACATCTTCTACAAGCCTTTACACCCTTACACACGCGGTTTGCTGAACTCTATTCCATCACTTAGTGCAGATCAAAAAAAGACGCTCCCCTCAATTCCAGGAACAGTACCACACCCATTAGCACTACCAATCGGTTGCTCTTTCCAACCACGTTGTCCCGAAAAAATGGCTATCTGTGAACAGATGCCTGAACTTAACATCATTGACACACATAATCATACCTCCCCACAAAACGGAAAACATGCGGTCCGATGCTGGCTTAGTGAGGAACAAAACAATGCCGACACTGCTTGAAGTCAATCAACTACGAAAGTATTTCCCGATACGAAAAGGGATACTCCGCCGAACAATCGGACACGTTAAAGCCGTAGACGGTATTAGCTTTGATGTCCAACGCGGAGAAACGCTCGGACTCGTCGGCGAAAGCGGATGTGGAAAAACTACAGCAAGCAGATGCCTGCTACGGTTGATCACGCCTACAAGCGGAAACTTTACTTTCGGTGATGAACAAGTTGATTTAGCGAAATTAAACACAAAACAGATGCGCCAATACCGTCAGAGAATACAGATGATTTTTCAAGACCCGCAATCCTCCTTAAATCCCAGAAAAACAGTCGCTGATATCGTCAGTGAACCTTTACGCGTTAATCGTACTGTAAAGAAAAACGCACTCAAAGAAAGAGTTGTCCAACTATTAGAGTCCGTTGGTCTGACATCACAGGACATGAAACGTTACCCACATGCATTCAGCGGCGGACAACGCCAACGTATCGGAATCGCACGCGCATTAGCTTTACAACCAGAACTGATCATCGCTGATGAACCCGTCTCTGCTCTTGATGTTTCCGTACAAGCACAAATCCTAAATCTGTTGGCAGAACTCAGAGAAAAATTCCAACTATCTTATGTCTTTATCGCACATGACCTCAGTGTCGTCCGACATATCAGCGACCGCGTCGCTGTCATGTATCTCGGAAAAATTGTTGAAATAAGCAAGGCACAAACCCTATATCAAACACCAAAACACCCCTACACAGAAGCATTGATTTCTGCAGTCCCACTACCAGATCCAAAGCAACAACGCAAACGCCAACTCATCCGACTGGAAGGAGATGTACCAGACCCCTCCCAACCACCAACTGGCTGCCATTTCCACCCACGCTGCCGATACGCAACCGATATTTGCAAACAGGAAACACCAGAACTGCAAGAAATCTCCCCAAGTGTCAAAGTTGCCTGCCATCTAAGTGATACGTTAGAATTAAATGGAGTAACACAATGAACAAAGGAAATTCTTCAATAACACAACAGCAACTTGAAGTCTGCCGAATAAAACTAAAAGAACGATGGAGCAGCAGAAAACCTGACGAGGAGCTCCTACAACGCGCTTGGAAAACTGCCAATGAAATCGCACAACTCCTCTATGATGAGTTCGGCGCAACGCACGTCGCTGTCTTCGGTTCACTCTCAGAACCTCTGGGGTTCACGGAAGCATCAGATATAGATATAGCAGTAAGCGGACTAACCGATAAAACACATTCAAAAGCAAACATAAAACTCATGGACATCAATACTTCATTCAAGATAGACCTAATTAACTTTGACACAACAAAAGGACTATTCAGACAAAGAATACAACAAAAAGCAATTCACATAGAGAAAGGAAATAAATCTACTTTATGGAAAACACATTACCAACTTCAAAATCAAAAAACTTTTCCTATCGTAGAAGAAGAAATATACGAAATGAACCGAAAAAAACTTACACAACGTATTGAAGATGAACTTGCAAAAATAGACGATACGCTGTCAAGAATCCAGAGAGGATTAGATAAAATAGAGACAGTTTCACAGGATGTCATAGAATTTATTGAAAATACAATAGCAACGGACCTTGCCGATATATATAGTGGATTTGAAAGGATTTTTGAACGAATCGCAAACGAGATAGATGGACACACACCACGAGGAAGTAGATGGCATAAAAACCTACTTGAACAGATGGTAAATCAACGACCTGAAAGACCGCCTGTGATTTCCCAAAACACATATCTCCTATTAGAAAAACTATTAGAATTCCGACACAAGGTAAACAACATTTACGGCAGAGAACTAAAGTATGATAACACATTACAACATGCAGAGACCATCCACGCACTAACTGATACCGTTTCAAACGAACTAACCTCTTTCACAAACTCTCTAACACATCAGCAAAAGGACTAATAAATGTATCAGGCAAAAAACATTATACAATCTACTAAAGAGATGTCACCAGAAGAACTCGCCGCATGCAGAAAGCAGCTCGAAAAAAGATGGGTAAGTAGAAAAATTGATGAAGAACTCCTACAACGCGCTTGGAAAACTGCTAATGAAATCGCCGAACTCCTCTATGATGAGTTCGGCGCAACGCACGTCGCTGTCTTCGGTTCACTCTCAGAACCCCTGGGGTTCACAGAAGCATCGGATATTGATATTGCAGTAAGCGGACTATCCGAAAAAACACATTCAAAAGCAAACATAAAACTCATGGACATCAATACTTCATTCAAGATAGACCTAATAAACTTTGATACAACAAAAGGACTATTCAGACAAAGAATACAACAACAAACAATTCACATAAAAAAAGGTAAACCGTCTACTAAATGGAAGACAATTTACAAGCACATACATAGACAAGATACTCCTATCATCGCAGAAGAAATATACGAGGTAAACAGAAAGAAACTTACACAACGAATCAACGATGAACGCACAAAAATTGAATCAACCGTTAACGGAATTCTGAAAGCATTGGATGATATTGAAGTACTTCCTGTTGCAGCAAGACAATATATTGAAGAATCAATCGCCAATAGACTTGCAGATATATATAGTGGATTTGAAAGGATTTTTGAACGAATCGCAAACGAAGTAGATGCACATTTACCACGCGGAAGCAGATGGCACAAAAACCTACTTGAACAGATGGTAAATCAACGACCTGAAAGACCACCTGTAATTTCACAAGACGCTTTTCGGTTATTAGCTACTCTTTTGGAATTTCGCCACAAGGTAAACAACATTTATGCAGACGAGCTAATATATGAAAATACAGAGGAACATGCAAAGAATATAGAAACGCTCTTTCAGATCGTATCCGATGATCTCAATTTGTTCACCATTTCCCTCGTGCAACGTAAGGAAGAGCCCAAAAAGGAGTAATACGTCATGTCAACACACACCGAACTCGGCTTCTTCGCGACAAATGTTTCATTTGAAGACAGTGCCGCAATCGTCACGGGTGCCAGCAGGGGTATCGGACGTGCAATCGCCATTGAATTAGCACGGCAAGGCACAAACGTCCTCATCAACTACAATCAAAATCGCGAGGCAGCCGAAGCAGTAAAACGTGAAGTAGAATCGTTTGATAGACAAGCAGTTATCGTTCAAGCAGATATTAGCGACTTAAACACACATGCAAAACTACTTGAAACTGCACACGATGCATTCGGAAAAGTAAATATCCTAATAAACAACGCAGGTATCACGAGAATTGCTGACATCCTTCAAGAAACACCTGAACAGTTTGATCTACTACAGAACACGAACCTAAAAGCACCACATTTCCTAACGCAACGCGTCGCAAATTATATGATAGAAAATGAAATACCCGGATGCATTATATACACGCTCTCAATCTCTGATACGATGGCATCCGATAACCGCACTGCATACTGTATTTCAAAAGCTGGTTTAGAGATGAGCATGCGAGCCTATGCAGGAAAGTTAGCAATGCACGGAATCAAAGTCAACGGTGTCGCTGCTGGTGTCATCAATACAGACCTATCGCGTGTCCGCATACCAGACTATGAAGAAGCAGCGAACAAAGGTTATATCTTCATGGTGCGTCCCGGCACCCCTGATGATGTCGCTCATGCAACAATCGCTGCCATGCGGCTATACGATACTGGCGTTGTCCTTCCAGCGTCCGGTGGTGTAATGACTCCACTACTAAACCTAAGATCTATGTCCGAATTAGATATGAACAAAACATAAAACAATACAACCTTCTTCAGAACCACAATTCCGCAGAGATAAAATCCGATGCAGTCCGTTCTTCAAAAATACGCGCATAATGGACATATACATCTAAAATCCGTAGACCTAAACCACCTGTAAAGGCACCGTTTGAATTGCCGATCCGCACTGAAAAAAACGATGTCGGAGACCATTCCGCTCCAAAGTAAAACTCAGGTGATGCACCCTCAGTTGAGTAAGCAATATCTGCAGAAAACTGATAGGATGAATAACTGTAAGCAGAACCAACCGTTACCCACTGAATACCTCCATCCTCAAGGTTCTGCAACAAACATCCAAACTTGAGTCTTGGATGGGGTTTAAAAAGCAAACCGATGTCATAAGAAGTATGGTAACCAAAGAATTGATAATAATCGGTGGGATGCCGACGTTTGAATTTGAGGCTTATTCCAGTAGCAAAATACGCACCAAGTTGACGCGCAAAACTGTAGTAATTAAAATCGGAAATTCCGCTGGGAACATCAAGTGCTATCTTGTTACCCCAAAATAGACTATACCCACGCCAACTAAATCCGATTCCTTTGGGGTCAAACCGATAATCATCTCTATCATGGAACTTCATCATGCCAAAAAGTTTAGCACCTTGCCACTGAATTAACCCAGCAGGATTCCAAAAACCAGCGGTAGCATCGTCAGCAACAGCGGTAACAGTGTTCCCCATACCTAATGCACGCGCACCGATATAGAGTGGACGCGCCCTTTCAAACGGATATTCCGTTTGCCCCATCGCTTGCACTGACAAAACCAGCAAACAGACAACAATAACACAAATACGAGATTTCTGAACAGTACGCACAGAAAACCCATTTTCAATCATAGTAATCTCAACAGTCCTAATATAACCCAAGTTGCTACATAGTAGCACAATCTGCCAGATTGTGCATCTTCGCACACATACTGGCAGTTTGTGCTACAAAAACTTCCGACAAGTGTATTATACTCTATTAAAAACGGTGTCTGTAGGTCTAAAATCCTATAAGTAGCAACTTGGGTTAATATAATATCTTGCAAGTATATTAGAAGCAGGAAACTATGTCAAGTTATGTAATTCAATAGGGGGTTTCAGGGTTATTTAGTTTTCAATATTATTGATGGTTTTCTGCTATGACGTTAATTTTATATGTTGCCATCTTGTCCGCGTCTTTAGTTTCGTATGAAGATTAAAAATAAATCGAGAGATATCTTGTTCTAATAATATTTTAGGGGAGTTGTGTAATATACTTGTTCTTTGTCTGAACCAGGATTTTCAGGATTTACAGATTTCCAAATCAAGAAATCAACGGTATGAATGCTATATAGCATTCTCCGGGATTTTCCTCAACAGGTTCAATTTCCAAAGTTGACACCAAAGTGCCTCAATAATCCTTGATAGGGTAATCCTGGTAATCTGTAAATCCTAAAAAATCCTGGTTCAGACAACAGGCGACGTAACGACCCAGAATAGGTTCTATTCCTTACAAATTAGCATATAAGGGAAATATTTGATTACCCAATTAATAACTTAATCTTCATATAGCGTTCCTCGTCTACGACACTTTGGAATTAACTTTCAGTAAATCTCAATAACGGAATATTCTTAAAACTAAATAAACCTGCCTTAACATCGGAAATTGGTTTACATCTAAAATAAATGCTGCTACAATCTTAACAGACCCATATTATTGGAATTGAGTTGAGATGGAATATACGCTTGAAAACTGCCAAAAAATAGTTGACGACTGGATTAACTCCGTAGGAGTGCGTTATTTTTCGGAATTGACCAATACTGCTATTCTCATGGAGGAGGTTGGCGAGTTGGCACGGATTATGGCACGCGAATATGGGGAACAAAGTTACAAGGAAAATGAAAAAGATAGCGATCTTGCAGATGAGATGGCAGATATTCTTTTCGTCCTGATGTGTTTGGCAAATCAGACCGGTGTTCAACTTGAAGACGCATTCAAAAAATCTATGTTAAAGAGAACAGAACGCGATAAAGATCGGCACGCAAAAAACACAAAACTCTTTGGGAACAGTGGAGACAAGGAATAATGTTACGTCGATGCTTTCAATGTATAGTGTTAATCCTCCTTGTGACAATTACCGGATGTGCTTCATTGAAAAAGTCACAACCCACATCTCCGGTGATTGTTGACCCGTTGATTGAACGCAATAAGCAATGGCGCGAACATATTAGAGTCGGTAATGAAGCACTACAACAGAGGCTGTTTTCAGACGCACTTGCGGCTTTCCAAGCAGCAGTAAAGATACGTCCGAAATCCAGTGAACCCCAATATAAGATCGCGGAAATTTACTTTCGTCTTGAGGAATATGAAAAAGCACAGGATGCTTTTTTAGCATTCTTACAACTTGAACCCAGCAGCGTGAATGCGCTCAACCACCTTGGTTATATCAATGAGAAGTTAAGACAATATGAAAAATCTGCAAAATTTTATGAACGCGTATTGCGTATTTCTAAAGATAATCTCTATGCGTTGAATCATCTCGGTTTAGTCTATAAACAGTTGAACAGACTTGATGAGGCAGAAGCACAGCTTCGTAAAGTCTTGAAACTTGATCCTGACTGTGAACATCCTGATTCTGTAAATTTACATAATTATTTAGGATTGATTTATCTGCAGCGAGGGGAGGTCGGTGAAGCGATTGCAGAATTTCGAGAATCAATACGGTTGTTTCCGAATGATGTGTGGGTGCGACAACAGCTGGCCTCGCTCTATGAAGACAATCAACGCTACTTTGAAGCACAACTACAATACCGGCAACTCTTGGAAGTTGACCCCGACAATCTATTGGCAGTTTCTCGGTTGCAGGTACTTGCGAACTTGCAATCAACACCAGTTCAGGTGCTATCTGTCCCTCCTGTTGCTATATTTGAGACGGATGTATCCCATATAATTGCCAATGCGCCTACCTTGAACGAGTATCCAGACGCAGATGTTGTTATCCTCTTCAATCATTTTAGCCATGATGTGCTGCCGACAGGGCAATCCCGTTATACAACACATCAAGTTGTAAAGATTATGAATGAACGGGGGATTCAAAAATACGGTGATATTGCAATCCCATATCAACCGAATTCGCAAAATATCGGTGTTAACATTGCGCGGACAATTGCACCTGATGGCACGGTGCATCTCCCTCCCGATGAAGCGTTCAACGATGTCACACCCCCCGGTTTACTATCCCGTAACCTCTATTCCGATACGATGTGGCGTGTTATCTCTATGGTAGGACTCGCACCGGGAGTCTGTATTGAATATCAGGTAACACTTGAAGATAAAATAGAACGTGTTACTGGACAAAAAACATGGGTTACAGGTGACTACAACTTTCAGTCAACAGAAAAGACTCTTGAAACCGCTTTTGCACTACGGATACCCCAAGACTATCATCTTCAATGGAAAACTGACAACTTTGAAATTGAACCAGAAATCTCATACCAAGAAGATGGAATTGTTCTGTATATTTGGCGTTATGGGGAGACATCAGCACTGAAGTTGGAAGAGGGTATGCCGCATATTAACGACATTGCACCACGGTTGAGTTTTTCATCTATTGGAACATGGAATGATGTGTATACTTGGTATAAAGCTCTTGCAAAAGGACGTTACGCTCCTGATGTGCGTCTTCAGAAAACTGTGGAAGAACTGACAGAAAGTCTCACAACAGAAGCGGATATAATACGGACATTATATTACTTTGTATCCAGGCAGATACGTTATGTTGGGATTGAACTTGGAGAAGGGGCTTACCAACCCTCACCTGCGACTGAAGTGCTCCAGAAACAGTATGGTGATTGCAAAGACAAAACCACCTTGCTGATTTCAATGCTGGACCTTGTTGGTATAAAGGCGTATCCTGTTATGCTGAGTGTATCACCTTATCAGAGGGTTGACACAACTATGCCTACCCTAAGTCAATTTAATCATCTGATTGCAGCAATTCCGACTGATAGCAATAACTATATCTGGCTGGATCCGACATCAACAACGTGCAGTTATGGCGATCTACCTTACACTAACCAAGGTCGAACAGGATTACTCATTGGTGATACACACGGTACATTTGTTGACATACCTATATTTCCAGCAGAATCCAATCAACTTGTTTCAGAAACAGAATTATGGGTTAATAGTGATGGTAGTGCAATGGGAAAGGTTCGACTTCACATGACAGGACAATATAGTTTGGATGCGCGCTGGAAGTATCAACAGGTTCATAGAACTGAATTGAAAAAAAACTTTGCGACTGAGTTGAGTGGTCAATTCCCAAATATTCATATTACTTCTGCAACTGTTTCTGAAGTGGACAATCTTAATATACCCATTAAGGTGAGTATTGAATTTGAAGTTGATGATTACGTGAAACACTTTGATAATAAGTTACTTCTTCCATTGCCAATTGATGAATTTGGGGGTTATGCTGAAATTTTTGCTGCAGCGGAGCGAATCTATCCGCTTGATCTCAGCTATCCTATGAAACTTGAGAAAAGTATCCAGATACACCTTCCTGATGGGGTGCGTGCTGTGTTACCCGATGACGTTAAGTCTGATACAGGTTTTGCAGCAATGGAGAGAGTGTATCGCCAACATGAGAACTTGGTTTCTTATCGTCTAATTTTTACGCTAAAGCAACGAACAATTCCTGCAGCAGCTTATGTAGAAGCAAAGAAATTTTTCAATATGCTTGCTACTGAAGACAGCAGTCATTTACTACTAAATACTGTAAACGATGGCGATTCCTTTGCAAAACCTAAATGATAAGTTTGTTTTCAACTTATCTATAGTAAAACCTACAATTAATGGGACATTTCTGTAGCACAACCTGTTAGGTTGTGCAGAAACGGAGTACAACCTAACAGGTTGTGCTACAACACATGCAGCCCGTTAGGTTTGCTAAACGCATAGTTCAAAGTATTCAGGTAATTCTTAAATTTACTATAAACAGATCAAATAGGTATCTATAATATGCGTGAGAACAAAAAACCAAATATCCTTCTTATCTTGAATGATGATATGGGTTTTTCAGATTTGGGGTGTTATGGTGGTGAAGTTCATACTCCTAATTTAGACGGACTTGCTTCTGCTGGACTTCGGTTCACGCAGTTTTACAATACAGCGCGATGTTGTCCATCCCGTGCGTCATTACTTACCGGGCTCCATCCACATCAAACAGGTGTGGGACACATGACGAGTGACGATGGATTGGAAGGTTATCGTGGTGATCTGAATGATCGTTGTATTACGATTGCGGATGCAGTCCACTCGGAAGGTTATGGCACGTATATGTGTGGAAAATGGCATGTTACCCGACATTTAGGTGCAGATGGTCCCAAACACAGTTGGCCCTGTCAACGTGGTTTTGACAGATTTTTCGGAACAATCAGAGGTGCGTCTAATTATTGGAAACCATTTGCTTTGACCCGTGATAATACCCGGTTAGATAACGAAAATCTTCCTGATGGTTTTTTCAACACGGATGCTATCAGTGATGAAGCGGTTACATTTATTAAGAACCATGTTAAAAATAAACCTGAAAATCCGTTCTTTCAATATGTTGCATATAGTGCGCCCCACTGGCCACTTCACGCCCATGAAGAAGATATTGCTAAATATAACGGACGCTTTGCAGCAGGATGGGATGAACTGCGAACAGAACGGTTATCGCGGATGCATGAGATGAAGTTAATAGATGCATCGTGGCGATTGAGCGATCGAGATCCGTCCCAGCCCCCTGGGGAGAAACACAATATAAGGCGTGGAACCAACGTCGGATGGAGGTCTATGCTGCACAAATCACACGTATGGATGCTGGTATTGGACGAATTATTGATGCATTAAAGGAAATAGGTGAATATGAAAATACACTTATCCTGTTTTTGGCGGATAATGGTGGTTGTGCAGAAGAACTCGGTGGACCACCTACAAAACGTAATATAGAAGCACGCATCAGTTCTGAGACAACATCTGATGGAAAACCTATTTATCGTGGAAATGATCCGGGAATTATGCCTGGACCTGAATCTTCATATCAGAGTTATGGTGTTCCGTGGGCAAATCTATCCAATACTCCGTTCCGTTTGTATAAACACTGGGTGCATGAAGGAGGAATTTCTACTCCCTTGATTGTGCATTGGCCTGAAAGGATAAAATCTACTGGGGAATTACGGCATCAATATGGACAACTTCCGGATATTATGGCAACGTGTCTTGAGGTATCTGGTGCGACTTATCCTGAAGAACATAACGGAAAACTTATTTTGCCGTTAGAAGGAACAAGCTTAGTTCCGATTTTTGATGATAAGGGTAACGGGAAAGAAATTCTGTTTTGGGAACATGAGGGGAATTGTGCTATCCGTCAAGGAAATTGGAAACTTGTTTGTAGATTCCCTGGGGATTGGGAATTATACGATCTGCAAGCTGAGAGAACTGAAATTAATAATATTGCACATACGCATTCACAAAAGGTGAAAGCTTTAGACGCTCTGTATCAAGACTGGGTTAACCGTTGCTTCATCTATCCTTGGGACAAGCTTAAGGAACATCGTAGACTGAGTCGTCAGAAACGTTAATATTCAGAGGCATTCAATTGTCGATTAAGCGCAAATTCTAATACCAATTCTGATAAATATTGTCTCATTAAGAAATTCTACTGTTATTGCTGATTAGAGGTCCTCCCTTCTGTAGGAGTGACCTCCCGGTCGCGACCAAAGGTCGCTCCTACAGAAGATAGGGAAAATCGGGGTTAGAAACCCCTCCAACAACAACGAAACCCGACAATTGAATGCCTCTGCGTTAATATTTTGAAAAATAGTAATATTTGTGGTAGATTATAGAATTAAAATATACACCTCTGTTCTGGTGTGTTTAGGAACCTGCACTAAGCATGGGTGTTGAAAATAAAGAAAAAGGTGTATTTATTATGGCAGAAAATAAAAAACCAAATATAGTCTTAATCCTAAACGATGATATGGGTTTTTCAGATTTGGGGTGTTATGGTGGTGAAGTTCATACTCCTAATTTAGATGGACTTGCTTCTGGTGGACTTCGGTTCACGCAGTTTTACAACACGGCTCGGTGTTGTCCATCCCGTGCGTCTATGCTAACCGGTCTCCATCCGCATCAAACAGGTGTGGGACACATGATGGGTGATGATGGGTTGGAAGGTTATCGTGGTGATCTGAATGACCGCTGTATTACGATTGCGGATGCGGTGCGTGCAGACGGTTATAGCACATATATGAGTGGCAAATGGCATATCTCGCGTCATATTGGTGCAGATGGCCCTAAGCACAGTTGGCCTTGTCAACGTGGTTTTGACGAATACTATGGGATTATTACTGGGGCAGCTAATTTCTGGAAACCGAATACGCTAACACGAAACAACACACGGCTGGATAGCGAAGACCTTCCTGAGGGATATTTCCTTACGGATGCTATTAGTGATGAAGCGGTAAAATATATACATGACCATCATTTTAAGAAATCTGAAAGTCCGTTCTTTACTTATGTTGCATATACAGCACCACACTGGCCGCTACATGCTCACGAAGAGGACATTGCAAAGTACAACGGACGTTTCGCTGCGGGATGGGATGAGCTTCGAGAAGAACGGCTATCTCGGATGCGTGAGATGAAGTTGTTGGATGAATCGTGGCGATTGACAGAACGGGATAGATCACAACGTCCGTGGAGTGAAGCGCAATATAAAGAGTGGAACCAACGTCGGATGGAGGTCTATGCTGCACAAATTACACGCATGGATGCTGGTATCAGACGTATCATTGATGCGTTGAAAGAGACAGGAGAATACGAAAACACACTCATCCTGTTTTTAGCAGACAATGGTGGTTGTGCAGAAGAACTCGGTGGACCGCCAGCGAAACGCGATAGAGACACACACATTAGTACACAGACAACTTCTGATGGTAAACCTGTGTATCGTGGGAACGATCCGAGTATTATGCCCGGACCTGAGACGACCTATCAAAGTTATGGTGTTCCGTGGGCAAATCTATCTAATACACCGTTTCGTCTTTACAAACACTGGGTACATGAGGGGGGTATTTCTACACCGTTGATTGCACATTGGCCTGAAGGTATAAAATCTGCTGGTGAATTACGACATCAACCCGGACAACTTACGGATATTATGCCGACATGCTTAGAGGTTTCTGGTGCGTCTTATCCAGATGAACATGATGGCAAACCTATTTTGCCGTTAGAAGGAACAAGCTTAGTTCCGATATTTGATGATAAGGATAACGGGAAAGAGATTCTGTTTTGGGAACACGAAGGCAACTGTGCTGTCCGTCAAGGGGATAGGAAACTTGTCTGTAGGTTTCCTGGTGATTGGGAACTCTATGATCTGGAATCTGAGCGGTCAGAAATAAACAATATCGCTGACAAACACCCGCAAAAGGTGAAGGAGCTGGACGATCTGTATCAAGACTGGGCTAACCGTTGTTTCATCTATCCGTGGGACAAGCTTCAGGAACATCGACGTCAACGTCGTCAACGAAAATAACCAAGGACGACCTAAAAAAGAGGATTAATGGTAGATTTTACAATTAATTCTACATTTTGAGTTGTAGGAGCGACCTTGGGTCGCGACCGTGCGGGCTCTTCTGTAGGAGCGACCTCCCGGTCGCGACCAAAGGTCGCTCCTACAGAAGAGGTGTATAATTATTTCAATAATTCACCATAACTCTTGTGCTACAATTAAAGTTATCATCTTTACACCTACACTCACATAAGAAAGACATCTATGAAGAATTGGAAAGTTGAAGTATTCTATAAGACTAATGTGCCTGACACGATTGGACATGGCATCGTTGAAGATATATCTGACCTTGGTATACACGGAGTGGAATCTGTCAGAACAGCTGCGGTCTATTGGATTGAAGGTGATCTTGACTCCCAAACCGTTGACCGAATTGGTTCAGAACTCCTTGCTGATCCCATTACACAGAACTATACCTTTGACAATGTGAACGATTATAAATCAGATTGGACTGTTGAAGTCCAATTCAAACCTGGTGTTACGGACGCAGTCGGTGATAGCACGGTAAAAGGGATAAAAGACTTAGGTATTTCCGGTGTCAATGTAGTACGTACTGGTCAAAAGTTCTGGCTGCATGGAAACTTGAACTCGGAAATAATACAGACAATTGCACAACGTCTATTGATGAATGATGTTATCCAAACCTACACCTATCAGGCACCGCAGCAGCTGTAATCTACTAACGAATTGTTGCTATAGTAAATTTTAGAATTACCTGAACACTTTGATCTATGCGCTTAGCAAACCTAACGGACTGCGTGTGTTGTAGCACACCCTGTTAGGTTGTGTTCCGTTCTCCGTCTTTTTCCAGTTGGTAATAGAACTTTTATCGATACCCAATAATGAAGAGTGGTAGGATAGAAATAAGGCGTTAGAAATGTATATGTTAGATACATGATGCCGGGGTATGTGACCCCTTGTGGGGGCACCGACAGTGCTAACTACTACAAAAGCACCATCCGCGCGTAGCCATGCCATAGAGTAGATATGACACGGTTGGTTTTCAGTTTATCACAGGCGTATGTCAGGCTCATAGTAAGACGAGACGGTGCTGATGGGGCGGACCATTACTATGTTAAAGAAAGGGGACCCCAGACGAAATAGTAATTAACCTAAGTTGCTACATAAGTAGCACAAACTTTATGAAGATTAACTTATTCTTTCGGTAATTCTAATTTTCCCCAAACTCGGTAGGCGGGGAATGCCTAAATGGCATTCATACCGTTGATTTGCGGTTTCCTAACCGCACCGATCATCGCTAAGATATTACCGAATTATTTAGTTAATCTTCATTTAGTTTGTGTCAAAAGGGCGTAAACTAAAAGTTTGTGCTACAAACACAGATAAACTAAAAGGAGACTATTGATGCGTTTTCTACTTACGAGTTGCTGCTTTATCTTACTATTTTTTTCACAAGCACACACCGATGCCAAAATACTTTTCGTGTCAGAGGATCCTTTGACAGATAGAAGTTTTTTGTATGTTATGGATGATGATGGCAGTAACGTCACGCTACTCTCCCACCAAGATTTTGCAAGTATTTCCCGTTGGTCTCCAGATGGGAAACAGATTGTGTTTGGAAAACGAACTGAGAAGCATTCAAACGAATTCCACATCTTCATTATGACTGTAGATGGCACAGATGTCCGACAACTGACCTTCTCTGACAGTAATAATCACCCCTCGTTTTCACCTATGGGAAAATCTATTCTTTTCAAAAGGCTGGAATGGACTCCAGATGGGGATGACTTCGTACGTTATATCTGCTTGATGGATCTTGAAAACGGGAACGTCAAAAAGATCGTTGATGTCGACTCTAATCGTCCAACTTTTTCCCCTGATGGTAGACATATTGTGTTTTCGGGGATTCCTAGCTTTGGGAAGAGTGGTGCAAATGTCTGGATGATGGGTGCGGATGGGCGCAATTTACAAGAACTTTTACCCCCATTACCGCAAGGCTTGCCACACTTTCACCGGTTTCATCCGATAATTTCTCCAGATGGCACGCAGCTGCTTTATGACGAGGCAGAAATTACGTTTATACAGAAAGGTAACGTAACCTATATGGTGCTTCAAGCCTATCGCTACTTTATTTACGATCTGATTACGGGGCAGTCTCAACAACTGAAGATACCGAAAGACTATAAACCAGCGGGTATTGATTGGATGGATGGGAATAAAGCTATTGTGCTCAGTGTATATCAGACAGAGATACGTGATTGGGATTTGGAAAAAGAAGAAGTAGAGAAATATGCTCTCTATAAGTATGATATTTGGACACAAGAGATGACACTCTTGAAAGAGGATATGATAGATAGTTTGTTGTTTCCAGATTGGATCAGTGATGATGTGCTATCGGTGACCCCCGTTGGCAAACAACCGATCCAGTGGGGAAAACTTAAAGGAGAAAACTCAAAACATTGAAGTCATTTGCAGAAAGAGAGTACCAGCGTGAGGCGTATGTCAGGCTCACAGTAAGACGAAAAGGTGCTGATGGGAAGGACGATTACTATGTTAATGAAAGAGTACCCCATACGAAATAGTAATTAACCCAAAGTGCTACATAAGTAGCACAAACTGGATGAAGATTAACTAAATAATTCGGTAATATCTTAGCGATGATCGGTGCGGTTTCCTAACCGCACCTACCGAGTTTGGGGAAAATTAGAATTACCGAAAGAATAAGTTAATCTTCATCCAGTTTGTGTGCTAAGATGCACAATCTGGCAGATTGTGCTACTATGTGTGGCAACTTAGGTTAATTTAGAATAACGGTAGACCTTGTGCCTCCACATAGACAGAATAAAGCGATTGGCTGCCAGTCATAAAGAGTCTATTACGTTTTACACCCCCAAAACATAGGTTTGAGCAGATTTCTGGTAAGTGTATTTTACCGATCATCGTTCCATCCGGAGCAAAAATATGAACACCATCGTAACCTTCTCCTGCCCAACCTGCACTTGCCCATAAATTGCCATCAATATCGCACCTGATACCGTCGGCAATACCTGGTGCCATGTCACAAAACACCTGTTTGTTTTCTAAGTGCTCGCAATTGACAACATCAAAGACATAGATGTTTCTTGGTGTACCTTCTTTGTGGATTGCCCCTGTATCTACGACATAGAGTTTATTATAATCTGGCGAAAAACATATCCCGTTCGGTTTTTCGAGTTCCTCTGTAACAATAGTGGCGTGTCCTGTGTCAGGGTCAAGACGGTAAACAGCAGTAGGTAATTCAAAATCCGCGATATGTCCTTCATAATTGAGCATAATTCCATATCCAGGATCAGTGAACCAAATATGTCCATCAGGATGTACAGCCACATCGTTAGGAGCGTTAAGTCTTTTCTCAGCAAAAGAATCCATTAGGACTGTAATTGTTCCATCATATTCAGTACGAGTGACGCTTCGTGATCCGTGTTCGCAACTAATAAGTCGTCCTTGTCGGTCTCTTGTATGTCCGTTACTATAGTTAGATGGTTTGCGGTATACAGAAACTTTTCCATTTGACTCTTCCCATTTGAGTATTCTGTTGTTTGGTATGTCGCTCCATAGTAGGTAACCCCCATCTCCAAACCAGACGGGACCTTCCGACCAACGCGCCCCAGTCCAAAGTCTTTCTATAGCAGCATTCCCAATTTTATATTTATTAAACCGAGGATCTAGCACTTCTACCGCAGGTTCAGGATACCTTGTTATTGTTCCATCCCACTTTCTATCTGATGGATTCATTCCTTCCTCCAATAATCGTAAATTTCACTTTTTAGTATACCACAAGTTAGAAAATGGTTGTAAGAAATATTACATGAATGGTCAAGGTGCAAAGGGTTTTGTTGGAAATGTATATAATTGATGACACGCAGACTAATAATTTGCTATAATTACGACTTGTGCCAGTTAATTACA
>JAAXHO010000141.1 GCA_012270795.1 Candidatus Poribacteria bacterium | reverse complement strand
ACAAGGTCAGACTCTTGTTCCCGCAGATTGTCGGGGATAAAAGTGGTACTCTTGATCTCGACCTTACTAAAATCAAGGCACTCCACGATGTCACTTGCGATGATTTCGAGTAGTCCGCGGAGGTTCTCTGTGTTTTCCAATAACCATTTCGCGCTTCGGTCCGGAAACTGTTCGACACGTGTTTTTAAAGCCTCAAGTAGGTCGTTGATGTCTAACATAGCCCGTTCTGCTGTTTCCTTTAATATATTATACGACTTCTCGCTTGTTTTCTCAAGTTTTTTTGTTTAGAGAAGGCACTTTGTCTGCCTCTACATATAGGTTTAGAGATAAAGCACCTTCTTGGCTGGTTCGCATTAATTCGGCATCATTTGCATTTAGAATCTGAAATTCATTTACCTTATTGGGCATTATTTCTCCGTTACTTCGTTGTTATATCCGCATCAATGCCGACGAATATACTCCATTTACCACCGACCTGACTAACTTTAACCAGCAAGAGGTTATCACCTTCTTTCAAATCTACCTTGAAACTATTCTGAAAGTTGTCTGCACCACGGTTGATTGCATTCTTATAGACCACGTTTCCATTTAGCCACACCTTTATTGCATCATCACTACCAACAAACATTCTCACATCAGGTTGATCGGTAGCAGATTTAAGGGTGATGAGTGCATAAGCGGAATGATCTTGGACGTACAGATTGTTTGTTATAGTAGTCGGATTGATGCTATCTGTGAAACCGATTTTTCTGACAAGTTCATTAAGGTTGTTATCACTGGTATCACTTATCTTTTCCCACGTCCAAACATGGTCACCAACGCGATCTCCTTCTTTAACACCTTTTCTTGCAATAGTTCTTTCAGTCACAATCCCATTACTAAGTGCAGCGAGTGAATCGTCATCTATGGAATTTGCACCACCTTTTCCTTTACCTGTTGGAGCAATCATCCAAAGCCATGGTCCGGTTATTTTATTCACCTTGTAAACAAGATGCCACACATCCAAAACGATATTAGGGTTCTTTTCAAGTAATTCATGTATGGGAGAATAGTCTTCAATTGGATTATCTTTTAGTGATAATTCTCGTAAGTTTGTCAATCCAGCGATCGGTTTTATGTTCGAGATTCTATTATTGTTGAGTCTTAGAACTCGCAGATTCTTCATTTTTGCGATAGGACGAATGTCGTTAATCTTATTTATGCTGAGATTTAAACTCGTTAGATTCGTTGCGTGTTCGATACCAGTGAGGTCGGTTATTAGATTGTTGCTGCCATCAAAGTTTCCGAACGGATTCAGTCCGAACAGGTTAAGCATATCCAATTGCGTAATTGGGTCATCAGATGGCAAACCAACTGCATTTCGAATTGCTGCAGCTAAATTAGCATCTGGTATAGATAAAGTATTAGGTGGTGGTAGAAGTGGTTCCATCTTGATTCGGAATCTCTTTTCGGTAAAATAGCCGTTTTTATCTATCACCCGCAACCATACAAATTTTGTCTTTGGTGTTAATTGTGTTGTAAAGAACTCAACTTTTTCCTTATCACTATTTAAACCTTTAAAACCCTGCAATTTTGAGAATGGTGAATTGTGAGATTCTGGTATTAGAAACTGTGCTTGATGTAGCCCATCTTTGTCTGTTATAGTAAATTGGAAATGGACTTTGTTAGATTCAGGGACTCGTCTTGGTGTTGCCATTTGAATTGTGGTTAATTGGTTAGAGGTAGTTTCGCGTGTATTGAAATACGGATGAACATCTAACCACTGTGCTGCACAGAATGATGTTGTCATGGGTTCATTTGTATATAAATTCACCCATGGCTTTAAATTGTTGCGATAGTCGTGTGCTAATCCAAAGGCGTGTCCAAGTTCGTGTACGGTCACAGCAGTATCATAAAAACATTGCCCAGCAGCGGGAATGAGTACTGTACCACCAAAATCCCCGCGCGGACCTCCAAAACCACATGCAAATCCATCAAGGACTTCAGCGCGGCTTTCCAAAGCCGTGAGATAGATATTAAAATATGTGTCAAATTGCTTATCTATTTCGTCCCAGACCTTCCCAGATTTTTTTTTGATAATATTCGTCTTTGAACTTTCCTTTTACATGATGTACCACGGCTTTACCTTTGGCATTTTTTTCAAACTTAAAGGTCTTTTTACCGAAGCCGTGGTGTTCCATCTGTAATGCGTAGATTTGCTGTACGGTTTTTATTAATTTATCTAATTTGGTATCTATGTCCGGTTGTGGTGTGCGGTCACTTGGGATAAAATATATCAATCGGACGGTGTTTGGTTCGACCTGCGATTCTCTTGAAATATCAATCTTCTGTATACAGAGTGTGCCATCCTCAAGTCCGCCGCTTACGATGGTAGTCCCATCTGGCGAAAATGCTGCTTCCATCACCCATCCCGTGTGTTCTGAGAATGATGTGATTCTTCTGCCATTTTCAACGGACCAGACAACAACGGTATGTCCAGCACTGACGAGGTATTTGCCATCCGATGAGTACGCAAGGTCCGAAACTGAGGAAACCTCCTTGATATTTCTGATAACTTGCCAATCAGTTATCGACCATAGTTTAATATTTCCTTCAGATCCGGCACTTGTAAAGATTTGACTGTCCGGTGAAAATGCAATAGCACCGATCCATTCAACATCACCTTCTAATCGGGTGATAATTTTTCGTCTGTTTACATCCCAGACCTTTATTTGTTTTCCATCTACAGCAGCGAGGAGTTGTCCATTCGGTGAAAAAACTGTTGCATGCACCCAGTCATCATGTTTTAACGTTGCGATTTCTTTCCAACTGGCAACATCCCAGAACTTCACACTTTTGTACCCAGAACTTGCAAGTATTTTTCCGTTAGGTGAAAATGCTAATGAAATGACAGTTGATGCTACACTTCCAGATGGTCTATGTTTTAGTGTGACTATGTTCTGTTTTCGCTTGACATCCCAGATTTTAATAGTACGGTCATTGCTTCCACTCACGAGTAATTTCCCATTCAGAGAAAACGTTACAGCATTAACTTTGTCTGTGTGTCCAGTCAGTGTTGCTGATGTATTATTCTCCATATTCCATAATTTTACTGTGTGGTCGTCACTTGCACTGGTTACAAGTGATGCGTCTGTAGGTGAGAATTCTATTGATTGAATTGAACTGCCATGTTTTAGGATTGTTGGTTCCTGTGCTAAACAGTTGAAGCAGAAACCAAGATAGAAAATGAAAGTAATTATTAAGAATTGTTTTGAATGCATGTGTAGATTACCTTTTTAATTGGAAAAGTGCAAAAAGAGAAATGACTGTGGAATGAGAAAATCATTCCTTAAACGAAGCTGTAACCCGCGGAATACTCTCCTCACAAGCAAACCGCTCAATGCTGGATGCACCAACGAAACCTACGGTATCAGTATGCTCGTTGATGAACGCAGCATCTGGTGCTTTAGCAATGGGGCCACCGTGTGACAAGCAAATTACATCAGGATTTTGTGACTTTGCCGCATCACAAATTTCCTGCACACGTACCGCTGCACCTTCAAGTGTGAAAGCTGTTTCTGCCCCGATAGTACCACCGACCGTCGTGTTCATGTGTGCGATAATAACGTCTGCCCCTGCATAAGCCATCTGCTCAGCCTCTTCGGGGTTGAAGACATAGACAATAGTGAATAGGTCCATCTCGTGTGCAATATGTATCATTTCTACTTCTTTGTAGAAACCCATGCCTGTTTCTTCCAGTGTCACGCGAAAAGTTCCGTCAATCACGCCGACGGTTGGAAAGTTATTGACACCGTCGAAACCGACATCGCGCACCTGCTTTAGGAAGTTGTTCATTCGTCTTGTTGGGTCTGTGCCGTTCACTCCTGCGATAACAGGCGTTTCTTGGACAACGGGCAATACCTCGCGTTCTCCCATCTCCATAACGATAGCATTTGCATCACCGTAAGCCAAAAGTCCTGCACATGATCCGAATCCTGACATCCGATAGCGGCCGGAGTTGTATATTACAATCAGGTCTGCGCCACCTTTTTCTGCAAATTTTGCGGTGATACCCGTTCCTGCTCCGACTGCAAGCAGGGATTTACCTTTGTCTAACTCTGATTTGAGTCGTCCTAAAACTTCATCTCGTGTATAATCTGGCATTTCGTTTTCCTTTCGTAATTATACAATTAATTCTACATTTTGAGTTGTAGGAGCGGCCTTGGGTCGCGACCCAAGGCCGCTCCTACAGAAGAGGTGTATAATTATTTCAATAATTCACTATAGTAATGAGTCTTCAGTTGTCAGTGTTAAACCAAATATCTCTTTACTGACAACTAACGACTGATAACTACTCATCTCGTGATTTTGCTTGTAAACGCGCTGCTTCGCCCGGATTGCCTATGTGTAAAGTGTTATATGCTTGATCGGATGATTTGAATGCTCCGATACCTTTGTGTCCGTGCCAATCGCCTTGATGCATGATGGGGTTTGGTAACCCTGTTTCCTTTTCACGCTGGAGGATCCAGTTCTTCATGCGTGTTTCCAGAACGTTCACGATGTCTGGGTGTGATTCAACAAGGTTTTCATTTTCATCGGGGTCTTGAACGAGGTTATAGAGCTCAACGGGTGGTTTGTAATGGAAATCGGGTTCAAGTGCGACGATGAGTTTCCATTCAGGTGTACGCCATCCGTGTTTACGCATCCATGTGCATTCTGTGATATAGAATTCGCTATCGTAGGAAGCAATTTCACCGCTTATTAAAGGCGTGAGACTATCACCATCAAAAGCGATGTCAGTTTCAATATCTGCTAACTCAAGGAGTGTCGGGACAAGATCTTTGTGTTGATTGTAGCCAGAGACCCGTTTTCCTGCAGGCACACGCCCGGGGTAACGGATGATGAGGGGCACATGCAGCGTGACATCGTAGAGTCCGTGATGGTCAAACCAGCACTCGTGGTCATAGAGCGTTTCGCCATGGTCCCCATTGATGACAACTATTGTATCATCCAGTACACCGCGCGTTTCAAGGGCATTAAAGAGCGTCTGAATACAAGCATCCATATAAGCAATTGCACCGTCATATTGGGCGATGACGTAATCTTTATCTGTAATTCCTGCAGGCATCCATGAAGCGAAGTAATCACAGAAGGGTTTGAATGACATCACGGGTTCCATGGATTTATTATTCGGGTCACATTCATCACCATGATAAAACATGCGTTCATAGGGTGCGGGGGGCAGATAGGGGGAATGCGGGTCCATGTGTCGTAGGAATAGGCAAAACGGCTTTTCATCGCTCTGGTCTATTAACCGATTCAATTCAGGAAGGGTTGTTTTGTTTAGGTTTTCTGCTTTGGGGCTGCGACCAGTTTCATCCGGTCCCCAATTGGCATAATCTAAATAGGTGTCAAATCCACGTGCACTTGGACCACCAAATCCAACACAGGTGGTGTCATAACCGGCTTCTTTCAGAATTTCGGCTAAGGTTTTGACCTCTTCACGCAAAGGCCCTTTGTGACGAAGTGCTACAACTTGCGTGCTAAAGGTATCCATGCCTGTGAGCATAGAGGCATAAGCACTTGTTGTTGGGATGTGTGCACTATAAGTCTTTTCAAACAGTGTGCCACCTTCAGCGAACTTGTCGATGTGTGGTGTTGTCTGTCGGTGATACCCGTAGCAGCTCATGTGTGTGGCGAGTAGCGAATCAACACCCATTAAAACGATATTTGGTTGTTTTGCCATGTTTTTTATTCTCCTTACATATTTACTTTTTTAATCTAATACCAATTCAAATTAATATTGTCCCATTAAGGAATTCCACTTTTATTGCTGGTTGGGGTACCTCTCTTCGGTAGGAACGACCTCCCGGTCGCGACCGGGAGGTCGCTCCTACCAGAACATTTTGACAAATGGCATCTTATTTTTTAGAAATGGTATAATTTGCCATACTTAAACAACTTATGATTAAAATAATCTATCACAGTTTAAGTTAAATGTTTCGTTCAATCAGACACATAAATTACCATGTCAACGCGTCAATATTCCATTATGACAATACGACTATAAGTTCTCTATCTTCCATTATCACTTTGTGTTTTTAAATCAGCCCATGAGGTGGCAAATTTACCACTCGCGGACACAAACCCTCTCAACCGAACGGTTGCTAATTGCTTGCGAACACCTGCATGCGACACATCCTCTATCTGATAATAGTAGACAGTCCTCGGTTTAGCAGTGGTATCTGTCCATGTATACTCATTTCGTTCACCTGTCGTCCCCGCACCTTGTATCATTGTCGGATTGACGACTTTGAATTCGCCCTCCTTTGTCTCACTACGGTATATGAAAAATCCTGCGTTGTCAACCTCTGATTCAGTTGTCCATTTGAGAAAAGTGCCGGCATCGGTGTGCACTGCACGGAAATGAGATAGATTGACAGGTAACGGATCATCAAAACTCTTGAGATATATTTTAATATCTGGATTCTTACGCAAGAGTTCAAGAAGTGGTTTTCTGTTTTTAATTGGGTTTCCCACAAGCTTCAGTTCCTCCAGGTTCCCTAACCTTAAAAGTGGACTTACGTTCTTAATTTTATTAAATGCAAGATTTAACTTCGTTAGTTTCGTCAATCTTGTAAGCGGAGTAATATCACTAATCTGATTACCCGAAAGAATTAATGTTGTTAAATTCGTTATTTGTTCTATAGGCGCGATGTCACTAATTCTATTGTGGTTAGCACTAAAATAGGTTAACGCAGTTAACTTCGCGATGGGTGTGATGTCACTTATTTGATTGTTATGGATACTTAAATACGTTAATTGCGTTGCATATTCAAGACCGGTGATATTTTTTATTATTTCTACCGAAGCATCCAGTTCTGTTAAACCCTGCATTGCTTGTTGCGTAAGGACATCGTCCGGAGCTAGCTCAAGAGCTCGCCGTACTACCCTTCTTAAACTTGCGTCTGGCATCCAAGCAGCTGCAGGATCCGGTGAAGGTGGCACATATCCAACATCAATATCTATTGCAACATCTGGATTCTGATCAAGGAGTTTGTGAAGGGGAGTTAAATCCTTAATAGGATTTCCTAAAAGCCTTAACTCTTTTAGATTTACTAACCTCGCAAGTGGCATTAAATTGCTAATCTGATTCTGCGAAAGTCGTAAAATTTCCAGATATGTTAATTCTCTAAGTGGATTTATGCTGCTAATCTGATTTTTTGTGAGATCCAGAATAGTTAATTGTGCTAATCCAGCGAGAGGTGTGATGTCACTAATCTGAAGACCCATAAGCCATAATACCCTTAATTGTGTAAGTCCTGTGAGTGGGGTGATGTCGCTTATCTGATTGCTGCGTAAATAATCACTGTACAAACTTAAAAATCTCAATTGTGTTAAATCTGCAAGTGGGGTGATGTCGTTAATAAAGTTAACAGCCAGGTTTAAGGAACTTAATCTCGTCAATCCCGAAAGTGGGGTGATGTCTCGAATTTTATTATGTTCGAGATTTAACACTTTTAGATTCGTTGCATGTTCAAGACCGGTGATATTTTTTATCTGGTGCTCGGGAGCTCCAAGATTTATTAATCTCAGCATATCCAACTGTGTAACAGCATCACCCGGTGACAGGTTGAGGGTTTCTCGAACTGCCGATGCTAAATTCGAGTCAGGTATTGACACTGATTCAGGGGGAGGTAGCACGGAGGTAACATCAATCGGGAATTCCCGGGATGTAAAGTTTCCAATCCCATCTATAACCTGAAGTATTACATAACGACTTGTGCCAGTTAATT
>JAAXHO010000295.1 GCA_012270795.1 Candidatus Poribacteria bacterium | reverse complement strand
CCCCTCGCTTGCGGGGGGATAAAGGGGGGTAAATCCCTGAAAATGACAAAAAATCCGGGATAAAATCCTTGAACAAACAAAATTCTAAACAGGAACACCCAAATTTGCGTAAGTCCTATAAGGGTGACTTAAGGGGTTAAATAATACCATTTCTATAAAATAAGATACCATTTGTCAAAATGTTATGGTAGGAGCGACCTCTGGTCGCGACCGGGAGGTCGCTCCTACCGAAAAGAGACCTCCAACCAGGGATAAAAGTGAAATTCCTTAATGGGACAATATTAATTAGAATTGGTATAACTAAAATAACGACTTTTTAACCCCCCTAACCCCCCTATCAAGGGGGATGCGTAAGTCCTGCTATAGTCAAATAAACGTTATTTGTTTAACTCCATCAATTGTTTGGCACCAACAGCCTTGACTTCTCCTTTGTGTTCATAGGCGAGGGATGTTAGCAAATACGCCCCAGGAGAACGCTGCAGATCAATTTCCAATGCAACGACATAGATATGTGTGTTATTGGTGTTTCGGACACGCACAGCCTCAAGTATCTTCTCTGGATCCGTTTCAATATTTGCCTCCTTAATTTTAGCGGGGAGTCCATCCGTAATCAGAACAATAACGGAAGCCTCAAGATCGAAACCTTTATTTAGTGCCCCAAGGATATTCGTGCCTAAATTATATTGAATACGTTCAGGTGTGAATCTGTTAAGATACAATAAGGCACGGTTTATATTTGTGCCATCAGCGGGTATCAGTTTTTCGCTCATCATATCAGCCTCGGTAGAGAACGGGACAATATTAAAAGTGTGTTCACTCCCCAACATGAGGACAGAGTCCTTAGTAGCGTTGAGAGCTAATTCCAGTTTGTTTAGACCTGCCGCTTGCATACTCGCAGAGACATCAAGACAGTAAACGATATCCTGCGGACCGTCAAGTCCACCGAGGAAATTGATTATACCGAGAGGGTCGTTGCCACCAGAACGTCCGCCGCCTTCCAAGAGACCATCACCGCCGCCACCTTGAGAAAGTCCACGGTATTTTCCTGAACCATCACCGCGTGCACGCACACGACCAGTAACAAGTCCTATACCATCTGTTTGCCCGGGTTGAGAGATAAGGCGGTGCAGGTTTGATGCCTCTGCTTCCTTCAACTTAGCGTCTGTCATAACGTCCGGCACGATGTCATTTAGCGGCGCATCGTTCATTTCAACATCGTGAATAACGATCTTTTCACTCAATTTGATGACCTCATCGCGTTCATTCTTAGCAGCATCAACCCGTTTTTTCTCAGCGTCTTTAGCGAGTTTTTGGTTCGGATCAAGACGTTTTTCTGAAAGAGAAGGTTTTGGTCTTAACCTCCGTTCACGCAGCGGGTCCGCCTCCTTAAATAGATCAAAAGCAAGAGCATCGTCTTGCGTCTTCGCAACAGGTCCCAATGGTAAAAACAGGTAAACAATCGCAATCGTCATGTGAAAAATAAGCGAAAGTAAAATTATTGAGCGCATCCGAGTTTTACGCTGTTCTTTTTCAGCATATCGGTTCGTCATTTCATCTAACATTTTTGGTATCCTCCAAGGAATTTTAGTATATATTTTATTTTTTGCTGGATGTAATTTTTTCAAAGGCATCTATCCATTGAATGCCTTCAGGTGTTAGTTCATAATATGTGTGGTTACGATGTTTTATCCATTTTCCTTTAACAATATTTTTGCGGTAGTGTATAATCTTGCCTTCTACACGTTTCAACCCACCGAGTTCCCTTAACTTGCGATGACGTTGATGCGCTTCTTCAAGTGGAATTCTCAAGGTTTCTGAAACAACTTTTGAATAGTCCATCCCAAACTCTTGATGACGTTTCAGTATGAAGTAATCGGTGTCATCTAATTCCTCAATCCCAGATGGAATATCCTGTGAAGTATCTGATTCTTTTGTTTTGTAAATCTCATCCCACGAAACCTCAAGCAATCTCTCCGTTCTCAAACCGGGAACAGATGGACATGATGTGTCGTGTACGGTGATAGTGCCATCCTCCTTGAAATAGCCTATAATCGGATTGTCTACTTCAGGCGCACAACACTGAGCAATTTTATATGTGAGTTCATTTATCATCCCTGCAACCTATAAAACATATCGGATGAGTTGATTACAAAAACGCATAATCCGTATATGTCAAGTTGGTGAACTCTGCAAACGTTCTATTTCTGCTAAAGCGTTAGCGAGTTTTTCTTCAGCACTCTGTGCGCGTGTTTCGGCATTTCTGCGTGCATTTGCTTCCCGTTCTGCGCGGGTCTCAGCATTCTCGGCACGAGTCTCAGCAAACTCTGCACGTTCATTAGGTGTTGCCAACCAAACCGATCTATTCGGGTCATACAGCCGTAAATCTTCACCCTTTTCACCCAACTCTAATCCTAAGACTCCTGAAGACAAACGATCATTAACAAAGTCTATCTCTTGATACACACCATTAACAAGCCGCCACCCACTAAAACTCGGAATAATTTGTCCCAACGGATCGTAAATGAAATACTCTTTCACTGCTAATACAGACGCATAAAGTTCCCTTTTTTCACCTATATCGTTGGTATAGGTCTTTGGACTTGCAACCTCTAACACAAAATCGGGAGTACGCCCCTCCTCCCAAGTCCGATAGGTTCTCCGCTGTTTCTTCTCAACACCAAAAACAACGAACACGTCTGGTGAGATAACCTTCCTCGGATTTCCCTCTACATAATACAAGAATAGGTTGCCAGACACATAAACATCTCTCGCATAGCGAAAATAATATTTCAATAGTTGAATGAAATCTATCATGAGATCGCGGTGTGTATCAGTTTCTGCCATAGGTTCCCCATCCGATTCCGGATAGATTATAGTCGGCGCAGCTCGTATCTTTTTCTGCATCACTTCATCTCCCAGCATCAAATATCAAATCTACAAACTCTCTCACAAATCGTAGGAGGGGTTTCTAACCCCGATTTACCAGAAACGCGATTCGGTGAATTTGGACAAATCACATTTATGAGATACCCCGTAAATAATAGTTTACTTCAAAATAGCATTAGTGTCAAGAGTAAAAAGAAATCAACTTCGCGATAATGCACGATGTCCAATGTCTGTTCGCCAATGTGCGTCATCAAAATGGATCGCAGAAACACCCAGATATGCCTGTTCAATTGCTGACTTGAGGTCATCCGCCAATGCCGTAACACCTAACACACGCCCACCAGCAGTAACAACGTTTTCTCCATCCCGTTTTGTACCTGCATGGAAGACGGTTACACCATCAAACGATGACGCTTCTGCCAAACCAGTAATTGTTTTTCCTGTTTGATACGGATTAGGATACCCCCCAGAAGCCATCACAACACAAGCTGCTGCTTCAGCGTGCCATGCAACATCAGTGTGTTTGTCAAGTGTCCCTTCAACGCATGCCAGCATCAACGGCACTACATCGCTTTTGAGACGGGGTAACAGAACTTGCGTCTCAGGATCACCAAAACGGCAGTTGAACTCCAACACCTTAGGACCTGTGTCTGTAATCATCAAGCCAACATATAACACACCTTTGAACGGACATCCGATCTCTGCCATTCCTTTGACAGTAGGGTAGACGACTCTTTCCATTACATACTCATGAAGCCCTGATGTCATCACCGGTGCAGGGGAGTAGGCCCCCATACCACCTGTATTCTTGCCTGTATCTCCATCGTGCGACATCTTGTGGTCTTGTGAACTAACAAAAGGTAAACAACGAGAACCATCAATTAGCACTGTAAACGAAGCTTCTTCTCCAATTAATTCCTCTTCAACAATAACGCTTTTCCCAGCTTCTCCGAATGCCCTATCAACTAAAATGGTCTTGACTGCTTGTGTCGCCTCAGCGATTGTGCGTCCAGGTATCACGCCTTTCCCAGCTGCCAACCCATCTGCTTTAACAAAGACTGACGTGTTGTTAGTCTTGATGAAGTCAATTGCTGCGTCTGCATCAGCAAAGGTGTGATACGCTGCAGTGGGGATGTCGTTTTTCACCATCAACTGTTTAGCAAAATCTTTACTCCCTTCAAGACGTGCAGCCTGCTTATCCGGACCGAACGCTTTTAAACCCCTTTCATGAAATACATCAACAATGCCTGCTGCTAAAGGGTTTTCAGGTCCGACAACAGTGAGATCAATGTTTCTGGTTTCTGCCCAATCTGCAAGCGCAACAAATCCATCTGGCATCGGAATGAGTTCAGCGATTTGGGCGATACCCGCATTCCCCGGCATACAATAGATCTTATCTACCAGCGGACTCTGCGCGATTTTCCAGACGAGGGTGTGTTCACGCCCACCTTGTCCAATAACCAGAATGTTCAACGTTATTTCCTTTGTTATAATTGTCAACTTCAATTTGATGTAGAAATATATTTTAACATAGTTTTGCGAATGATTCAACCTAAAAGTCATATTAGGGCAGAGGCATTCAATTGTCGAAATGTACTCTTGTTGGAGGGGTTTCTAACCCCGATTTCTACCGCTGTATATCTCAAATCGGGGTTAGAAACCCCTCCAACAACAACGAAGCCCGACAATTGAATGCTTCTGCATATTAGGGTGTGTAAAGTTTTTGGCATGAATTGTGACAGGACTTACGCATTCCCCTCGCTTGCGGGGGGATAAAGGGGGGTAAATCCCTGAAAATGACAAAAAATCCGGGATAAAATCCTTGAACAAACAAAATTCTAAACAGGAACACCCAAATTTGCGTAAGTCCTGTTGTGAGTAAAGTTGTTTTCACTTGTCTGATAATTCTTAAAACTGAATAACCCTGCGATTCACTCCTTCCCTATTGTCAACAACACAACACTATGATACAATACACTAAAACAAACCATTTCAAATCGGAGGACTATATGAAAATTGACAAAATTGAGTCGCTTTTCATCGGAAACGGTTATGTCATACGCATTTGGACAGACACCGGCATCAGTGGAATCGGACAAACTGCATGCTGGGGTTACCCTGAAGCAGTTGAAAAGATTGTGAATACATTCAAGAAATACCTCATCGGTCAAAATCCGCTACGCATTGAACATCACTGGCAATATCTTTATCGTATGGGACCATTCAGAGGTACAGCACTGAGTGGTGCTATCAGTGCTGTCGACATTGCATTATGGGACATCAAAGGCAAACATCTCGGAGTGCCAATCTGGGAACTGTTAGGTGGAAACTGCCGAGACAAAATCCGATTGCACCTACTTGGTGGTGGAAACACACCAGAAACCATGTTTGAAGCAGCAAAAACTGCCGCCGCAGAAGGATTCACCGCACTGAAGTTCGATCCGCTAGTCGGGCAATTTCAGAATATGGCATTAGACCGCCTCGTGAAAACAGCAAAAGACATCGTCGCTGCTGCAAGAGAAGGAGGCGGCCCCGACCTTGACCTCATCGTAGAAGTACATCGAAAACTGACACCCATGAACAGCATCGTCCTTGAGTCAGCACTGGCACCCTTCAACCTCTATTTCATTGAAGACCCTATCCAGATCGACACAATAACAACACAAGCAGAATTAGCAAAACGGATGACAACCCCACTCGCAATAGGTGAACGCAATGTAAGCATCTGGGAGTTCCGTGAAATACTGGAAGTAGGTGGTGCACAATATGTCCGTCCCGATGTCGGATTAGCAGGCGGATTGACACACTGCAAAAAAATCGCTGCAATCGCAGAAGCATATCACAGCGCAGTTGTCACGCACAACTTCCTCGGACCCGTCATAACCGCTGCTTCGTTGCATCTAGACACAAGCATCCCAAACTTTGTTACGCAGGAATATACAAAAAGTGATGAATCTGAACGATACGCTGTCTACAAAGTGACGTATCAACGGGAAGGTGGATACATCCCAATTCCTGATGTCCCCGGCTTAGGTGTAGAACTTGACGATACGCTAATTGAAAAAACACCTTTTCAACCGATGAACACAGGAAAAACACCGCTGCGTGAAGACGGTTCTGTGGCTTACGCAGTATAGAAACTAATACCAGTTTGTGCCGTTTGTAGCATAAACTTCCAGTTTGTGCCGTTTGTAGCATAAACTTCCAGTTTGTGCCGTTTGTAGCATAAACTTCCAGTTCGTGCAGTTCTCGGTTTCATTTCTAACAGGCAACAATGAGAGAAAATTTAATAGAAATGGTATAAAACTCACAAGGAGATCGTATATGAATACCGACGAAAAATATCTGTTTGACCTCAACGGTTACCTTATCATAAAGAATGTATTGACACCTGAAGAGGTCACATTAGCAAATAAGGCAATTGACAAACACAGCAACCAAATGCGTGTGCGGCCCCGTGAACAGACACTTGATGGCGGCTCGGATGAACTCAAAGGAGAACACGGAAGAGGCGAACTCGGAGGAATGCTTAGCTGGGAGGAACCATGGTGCAACCCTTTCCGCCACATGCTCGCACACCCAACTCTCGTACCGTATCTCAACGTCATATTGGGCAAAGGTTTTCGCATGGACCACCAGATGTTTCTGCTCTCTATGGATAATGGGGCGGAGGGATTTATCTTTCACGGTTCGTCCGGTCCAGGATTCGATCCAAATCAGTACTATATCTTCCGCGACGGAAGGATGCACAACGGTTTGACTGTTGTCACATTTCAACTGACCGACGTACCACCAGGTGCCGGCGGACTGATCGTCATTCCAGGAAGTCATAAAAGCAACTTTCCCTGTCCACAAGAGATGCGCCTGTATCAGAAACATCAGGAACATATCCGACAACTAGTGTGCAATGCTGGTGATGTCATCATTTTTACAGAAGCCGTGACACACGGAACGCTGCCTTGGTCAGCAGACCATCCCAGACGCTCCATACTAACCCGATACACCGCAGGCAATATGGCTTATGTTCCCGCATATCCGGTCCCCGAATGGGCAAATGAACGACAACGCGCTGTGATGGAACCACCATATCATTCTCGCTTGAACCGTCCAACTTTGGATACGTAAATCTAATTCTCTTACTTTCCACAAAAGGAGTATCTATCATGTCATCTTCAACAAGTGCCATTCTCGGTTTAGTTTTCTTAGGTTTAGCAAATGCTTCCGTCTTCTTGATGTTTAAACTGTGGGGTTATCCTTTTGATAAAGAAACACGCACAAGCGAAGCACCTCGCGCATTGATGTTGCTCCATCGCGGACTCGGCTATGCGTATGCAATCCTCTATGTCTTCATGATGTGGCACATGGTCCCACGGTTATGGAACTATCAAGTTGAACTCCCACCCCGCACCGTCGCACACCTAATGCTGGCAATTACCATCGGTGTACTAATCCTTGTGAAAGTCGCTATCCTCCGATTTTTTCGACATTTTGAAGAATCCATGCCGTACATCGGCGTGTCTTTACTGATATGCACCTATCTATTGATAGGCTTGTCAGTTCCCTTTACATTTCGTGAAACAGTCCTGCGGGCACAAACAAGGGCATTTAGCGATGAAGGTATGGCACGAACACGCCAATTGATCGAAACAGCTGGATTATCAACGGAAGCACCCCTTGACCAACTCGCTACTAAACGTAAACTCCGTGAGGGACAACACGTTTTACAACGTAAATGTGTTGTATGCCACGATTTACGGACAATTCTTGCAAAACCCCGCACACCACCTGACTGGGTTAGACTCGTAAATCGGATGGCGATAAAACCTGTTATCGGGGAACCGATTACGACACAAGAGGAGTGGAGTGTCTCTACCTATCTAATCGCAATTACACCCGACATAAAAAATGCTGTCAAGGAACAACGACAAGAACAGATGCGTACCAACGAAGCAAAAGCAGCAGCCGAGATCGCAACTACTATCATGACGGAAGATACTACAACCGCAGTTGCGGACAACTACGACGAAACAGAAGCAAAAGCACTCTTTGAGGACAAATGTTCGCAATGTCATCCCTATACAGATGTCATCGATTATCCACCTACCTCTAAAGAGGAAACTACTGAGGTAATAAATCGCATGATTGATACCGGGCTCTATCTTGAAGAAGAAGAAATCGAGTGGATTGCACGATATATCAATGAAAACATACTTGTTGAATGAATGGAGGAAAACGATGAAAACCTTTACAATGTCAACGAAACAACTCATTAAAAAACCGCGAGATGAGGTGTTTTCATACTTCTCTGACGCACACAACCTTGCAGAAATTACACCCCCATGGCTCCATTTTGTCGTCCTGACACCGCGCCCCATTCAGATGGAAGTCGGCACGCTCATTGACTATCGACTGAAACTCCGAGGCATCCCCGTCCGATGGCAAAGTGAAATTACCGAATGGGATCCACCTAATTTCTTCGCTGATGAACAACGCAGAGGGCCCTATCGCTGTTGGATACACAAGCACACATTTGTCGAAACAGATGAGGGAACACTTGTGAGTGACGAGGTGGAATACGCCGTACTGGGTGGACAACTAATAAACAAACTCTTTGTACGACCCGATATAGAAAAGATTTTCAATTACCGCTCACAAAAACTACAAGAATTGCTGAATTAAACCAGCAACTCAAGTTGCTACCTAACAGGCACAAACTATGGTGAATTATTGAAATAATTATACACCTCTTCTGTAGGAGCGACCTCTGGTCGCGACCCGGGGAATGCCATAAGGCATTCATACCGTTGATTTCTTGATTTGGCGTATTCTGCCGAATACAAAATTTGATTTATCAAACTCACATTCAACTAAGAAAACCGAAAAAACAACCTAATCATCAAGCCAACTCATCATACTACGCAAATTCTTGCCAACCTCTTCAATTTCCAACGATGCTTCTTGTCTGCGAAGTGCGCGCAACACAGGTTGATTCGCCTGATTTTCCAGCACCCATTCTCGTGCAAAAATACCACCTTGGACATCCTTTAATATCTGCCGCATCCTATCACGAACACTATCGTCAATCAGTTGTGGACCACGGGTCAAGTCACCATATTCTGCAGTGTTACTCACATCGTTACGCATCTTGCTCAATCCGCCAGTATAGATAAGATCAACAATCAGTTTCAACTCATGGAGGCACTCAAAATATGCCATCTCCGGTTGATAGCCTGCTTCAACGAGGGTATCATAAGCTGCTTTGATAAGCGCAGCAGTCCCACCACACAGGACAGCTTGTTCACCGAAAAGATCGGTTTCAGTTTCTTCACGGAATGTAGTTTCAATGACCCCCGCACGTGTCCCACCGATACCTCTTGCATAAGCAAGCGCAATATCACGTGCAGCACCAGTCGTATCCTGATGAATAGCAATAAGGCACGGCACACCACCACCGCCTTCAAACACTTCACGGACAAGAGAACCAGGCCCCTTCGGCGCAATCATAGTGACATCAATATCGGCAGCAGGGACAATCTGACCAAAATGAACGCTAAACCCATGCGACACCATCAGCATGTTACCTTCTTGCATATTCGGTGCAATCTCATCTCGGTAAACAGCAGAATGTTTTTCGTCGGGAATGAGAATCTGCACAACGTCTGCCATCGCTGATGCTTCTTCAACTGTTTTGACGGTGATACCTTCCGCTTCTGCGCGTGCTATTGAACCACTACCTTCATACAATCCAACGACCACATTTGCACCACTGTCCTGAAGATTAAGTGCTTGTGCTCTGCCTTGCGCACCATAACCAATGATAGCGACAGTACGCTCTTTCAGTAAATCAAAATTGGCATCACTATCGTAATAAATTGTTGCCATAAATTTCTTCCTCTCTTACGAATTTTTCCGATAACATAATATTTTGTTTCGCAATAAGTAGTTTTGGGATTGCGTTCCCCGTTATTTTTGCCGTAAATTTTCAAAATCTCCTAACCAACATCAAAAATTAACCTTGACTTCAATCTTAGTGTGTGTTATAATTACCCTTGAGTTTAAAAAACATCATAAAGAAAAGGAGTGTATAAAATGAGCAATGACCAATTTCAAACTCTTATACAAAAGTTCGAGTCTCTTGAAGAAAAAGTGACCTCTCTTGAAGAAAAAGTGACCAAAGTTGACAAAAAAGTTGACAAAAACCACGCTGAAACTATGAGAAGATTTTCTAACCAGGAGATCACTTTATCTAATTTAATCACTACTATTTCTCACAATCAGGTTATTATTTCTAATATACAAAGCACTTTATCAAATATCCAAAAAATATAATTGCTCGTTCAGGATAAAAAATAACCGCCGAATACCTTGATCGAGGTGGCGAGAATCGAACCCGAGATATTAGGATGGCAAACCCAAATACCACAAACCTGTCGCCCCTATATTTGGTATTTCAGTGGTCATTCTAATTATACCCTACATTCCGCACTTTAAATTTGCATTTTTTTTTTTATAATAATTTGATAAATCCTTACGTAGTCTATGTTTAGCACATATTTTCAAAATTAAAAGATACAATAATAAGTTGGATCCAGTATCAGAATTTAGAATATGCGATCTCCATTACTGTGTGCGAATCCTTGTGTGATAAGGGTTTATGCCATTATTATAAAAATCACTCAAAACAAGTGTGGAATGTAGGTTATACGATTATACCCACCGAATTAGAAATAAAACACCAAACATAGGGTTCTGCTAAAATTATCTGATCACTCCCTTCTCACAAGACAATATAATTATACCATTCCTATTTTCGTAGGTCGGGTAGAGCGCAGCGAAACCCGACATGTGTTGATTGTGGTTATCATGTCAAGTTTCGCTGCGCTCTGACCGACCTACGAAATGTTATGACAATTTATCAATTAGAATTGGTATTACTTAGAAATGATATAATGATATGCAACGGTAGTTGTCTCAGAATTGAAAACGCCACCCACACCTACTACTTTGCATTCCCGCGCGGCATAGCTATTTTGCCAGTACGCGCTAACTCAAGGATCCCATAAGTGTTGAAAATTTCAATCGCCGCTTCCAATTTACCTTGATCCCCCGTAATCTCAACCACAAGGGAGGCAGGTTTGGTGTCAATCACGCGCCCCCGAAAAACCTCTGCAACTTGCAGAATCTCAGCACGTTTCTGCGCATCATCTGTGCAAATCTTCAGAAGGAGAAGCTCCCGTTCAACATGCGTACCAGTAGATATGTCCGTAACCTCAATGACATCAATGAGTCTATTCAAGTGCTGATAGATCTGATCAATTATCTGTGCATCACCATGTGTAACAAGCGTAATCTGCGAAACACTCTTATCGTGAGTTTCTGCAACATTCAGACTGTCTATATTAAAACCACGCCCACTAAAAAGCCCCGCAACACGCGCAAGAACGCCAAAACGATTCTCAACCATAACCGAAAAAATGTGTCTCTCTTCTTTATCCATACTGTTATGCTTTCCAGTTTATGACAACCCGCGAATAACATCCCCAAGACCTTTACCAGCGGGCACCATCGGGAATACGTTTTCCTCTTCTGCAACAATAAAATCAATCACAACCGGACCATCGTCTATCCCTTTCGCTTTCAACAAGGCAGGCTCAACATCCTCAGGATGCTCAACACGTAGACCCGTCGCACCAAACGCTTGCGCAAGCAAAGCAAAATCAGGATTGTCGTGGTAATCCACTGCGGAATATCGCTTGTCAAAAAACAACTCCTGCCATTGCCGCACCATACCCAAATACATATTATTGATGATAAAGATTTTTAACGGCAATTTCATTGTAATCGCAGGCACTAACTCCTGAATCGTCATAATATAAGAACCATCACCGTTGATATTCACAACGGTTTTGTCCGGACATCCAAGCTGCGCACCAATTGCAGCTGGAAGACTAAACCCCATCGTCCCAAGACCACCCGAATTAAGCCATTGACGCGGTTCCGTGAACTTGAAGTATTGCGCCGCCCACATCTGATGCTGACCAACATCCGCAACAACAATCGCATCACTATAATGGTCATAAATCTGCTCCATCACATATTGCGGCATCACTTTGTTCCCTTTTTGTGTCCATTCAAAGGGATATTTCTGCTTCCATTCCTGAATTTGATTACGCCACGGATCAATATCCGCAGTGTCTACCAACTTGTTTAATTCTCTGAGGACATTCTTAGCATCACCAACAATCGGAACATCAACAGGAACATTTTTGCCAATACATGAAGGATCAATATCAATATGGATTTTCTTAGCATTAGGGGCAAATTTGTCAAGATCACCCGTAACCCTATCATCAAACCTCGCACCGATAGCGACAACAAGATCAGCACCCGTGAAAGCATAATTCGCACAGCAAGACCCATGCATCCCAGGCATCTCCATCGCTAATGGATGGGTCTCAGGAAACGCACCGAGCCCCATCAATGTAACAGTAATAGGTATCTGTGTTTTGTAGGTTAACTCCCGTAATTCTTCACTCGCATTGGCAAGAACAACACCACCACCAGCATACAAGATTGGACATTTTGCTTCCTTAATCAAGGCAGCTGCCTTTGCAATTTGTGTCGAATCACCATCCACCTGCGGTTTGTAACTGCGGAGATCAACTGTTTCGGAATACTGAAATAGAGATTTATGTATCTGAGCATCTTTCGCAATATCAATAATAACGGGACCCTGTTTGCCAGTACTCGCAATGTGGAACGCTTCTGCAACAACATCAGCCACCTCTTCAGAATGTTTGATCAAATAACTGTGCTTACAAATAGGACGGGTTACACCGATGACATCACATTCCTGGAAAGCATCACTGCCGATGAATTGAGTCATCACCTGACCAGTAATCGCTACCATCGGAATCGAATCCATATAAGCAGTCGCAATCCCTGTTACCAGATTGGTCGCACCAGGACCAGAGGTCGCAAGCACAACACCAACTTTACCAGTGGCGCGGGCATATCCATCTGCTGCATGAGATGCCCCTTGCTCATGACGCATCGGAATCAATTCTAATTCTGAATCACCGTATAAGGCATCAAAAATCGGCATCGCCGCGCCACCGTTCACACCGAAGATATATTCGACACCTTCACGCTTGAGACAGTCAACCAGGGTTTGTGCTCCTGAAAGTTCCATGCCAAGTTTCCTTATAGACGGTAGTAGGCACATTCTCTCGTGCCATAACATGTTGAAAGTAAAAAACCTTCTCGTTCCATCTTTGGAGACGAGAAGGATGCGGCTTTTTATAGCACGTTTCGGATCATTATTTCACCGAAACCGACCTTACCGTGGTACCACTCCAATTCCAATCCACGTTCTCAAACAATCAAACGAGGAAAGGCACTCTTTGGGATGCAATATAACGGACATCAAACCGACCAACCCTAATAAAACCTAAGTATCGTTCAGGTTAGCAGCTCCAGGGCGACCTTCAGTCGTAGAACTTGAGAAGACCTTGCAGCCAACGAGCCCTCCTCTCTTACAAGTCCAGAAGACCTACTCCTCCCCTTCAACGCCTTTTTGTAAACTACTAATTTTTTAACACACACTTTTTTACTTACTATTGAGTGTGTTTCCGAATCTTTTATCGTTCACTTTAATTATAATACCATTATGTAGAAATGTCAAGAAAAATCCTACAACTTATCTCATAAATCGTAGGAGGGGTTTCTAACCCCGATTTACAGAACACTCAATTCAATGTATTGGACAAAATCACATTTATGAGATACCCTATAAACAATTATCTTGGTTTATTCCGTAACCACAATCCTCCGATTGCAACTACGGCTTATATACTTACCTATCGCAGAGATTTTAACTCCCCCCAAACAACACTAACTTTATCCACCGGATCTACCGATTGTGCTTCCGTTGCAAAACGGTTTGCCATCAGCTCAGCAAATTCTGTTGCTATTTGATCATGTGGCGGTATAGGGGGCCACAGCAAGAAGTGTGAAAATTAATATACCAACCCTCCATATCATTTGTTCGGAAGGCAATAGGATCAGCGTATGTGCCATCATCCGCGTAGCTCTCAAACTCAAAATTATTTTGCCTTAGGACACTAAGACCTAATGGGCGATCTGTAGTCCAGTTTTTAAGAGAAGGTATGTACTGCTTACCCAGGACTGTCGGTTTAACTTCCGCCTGCACAGCTTGAGTAACTTGGAAACCGAATACGCTCTGTTGTCCACCCACTGCAGGTTCGATACGTTCCCCTTTATCCCAATAATAGTAAAAAGGGAAATCGCCAATCATCGCACCGATACCTCCGTCTCTTAACCACGAATACACAAGGTCATTTTTTCCTTGATTCTTAAATATTGTTCCTGGGGTAGTGCCTTGTGCAAGAACGTAGATACCTTTTGGATTGGCATTCATATATTCAATCAAAGCATCACTGTCCACAATTTCAGCTGTCAGCTTTTTCTCCTCAAGTTTTTCAACTATCAAGTCTGCTAATTGCTTGGGATTTTGAACTACTATACCACCACCATCTTCAACAGATGCATCATAAACAACAGCAATATCCTGCCCAAAACTAAAACTCACGAAAATTAACACAATAATCGATACAAAACAAAATAACTTTTTCATATTATCCTCTCCTAATCGGTTTTTTCACCATTGAATTTCTGGTTGCCACCTTGTAGCATAAACTTCCAGTTTGTGCATCCATAGAACCCAAACTGGAAGTTTACGCCACTTATATAACAAACTTAGGTTAGTATAACATGTTTCAAAAAAAATCACAAGAATTACAGAGTTATTCAGTTTTTGGTATTTTTGCAGATATTTATAACATTCGTGAATTAGATGTGTAGGTCGGGTAGAGCGCAGCGAAACCCGACACGTTTCGTTCCTGTCGGGTTTCGCTGCGCTCTACCCGACCTACGATATAAACTAATAGTAACACAAATAAACGGAAAATTCTTAAAACTGAATAACCCTGCAAGAATTATACGCTTGATTTAACTATCATAATATGGTAGTATATACATTATGTCATCAAAGAAAAACACAACCTTCAAATATAGGAGAAATTAGTGAACCAAAAGTATAAATCAATCTATTTTCCGGAACATCCAGGGGAAACATCTCAAAAAAAATCGTTAACTTTAGCATTCGGGAAAAAAACAGGCGAGCTTTATGAACGTATTAAGGGACTTTCGAGTGCCGAACTACGCCAGTTATTAGGAAATGACTATCAAACACTTATAGCAAATGCTAAAGCTGATGACTTACCTTCTAAACACATATTGCCTTCGTCAATTAAGACGATCCGTGAATTTCATTCATGAGTCTGCTATTCAGCTTAAACTGCCAGGTATGGAGGGAGAAATAGAATTATTTGATCCAGTAACCGTAACTTTTAAGGGAGGACAGAAAGAGCCTTTTGCTCGATGGTACCCTTACTTAGAAGGATATTCTACTCAATTCGTAGAAGCAATTTTAGAAAAATACGCGCCAAACGCCCAGAGTATCTTAGACCCTTTCGCCGGAACAGGAACAACCGCTTTCACCGCTTCACAACTTAACAAAACTGCCTACTTTTGCGAAATAAATCCAGTTTTACAGTTTTTGAGTTTAACAAAAATAAAAATCAGGCAATTAAGCCCACCTCAACGCGCTGCGTTAGTTCAAGCACTTACGGAAACTAAACTATCAGTAAAAAAACTTGAGAAATTTTCCCAAGATCATAGCCTACATCAAACTTATCAGGCAACTTTTGGCGATAGTTTATTTTTTAATGCACCTGTTTATGATCAAGTTTTACGAATTAGATCCTACATTGATGAAGTCACCCTTGAAAACCCACTCTTAGCCAACCTTATTACAGCCGCGGTCCTATCAGCTCTAGTTCCTGCGTCCCGAATGAAGCGATCAGGTGATTTGAGATACAAAACCCCAAAGGAACTTGAAAGACAAACAGTCCCTTTCATTGAAGGGACATGCCAAAATATTGAACAGATGATTCATGATATCCGCAATGATGTTGACGGACTGAAAACTGAACCTATGCTAATATGTGAAGACGCTCGCTCTTTAAACAATATATCCCCTCTCAACATTGATACCGTAATCACAAGTCCACCTTATGTAAACGGAACAAACTATTTTCGCAACACAAAAATAGAATTGTGGTTCTTGCGATGCCTAAAAGAAAAGAAAGACTTGACAAGATTTCGCGCCGCTGCCTTAACTGCAGGAATCAACGATGTAACTGTTTCTAAAACTCCAACTTTATCTCATCCTGACGTACAAAAAATTGTCTCTAAATTGGAAACACATGCGTACGACTCACGCATTCCTCGCATGATTGCAAGTTATTTTAGTGAAATAACAAGCATATTTAAGACGATTCTACCTCACTTAACTCCCGATGCAACAATCGCAATTGATATTGGAGACTCTTGCTATGCAGGAATTCATGTACCAGTGGATAGGTTATTATCAGCGTGTTTGCAAGACCTTGGTTTAAAACAAATTGATCATGTTCCCCTACGAAAACGAAAATCCAGAGGGGGCATGTTACTGGAACAATCATTGCTCATTTTCAAACACAACTCCAATCAAAAAAAGAAACTTCAAAAAGGAAATACCTTCACTGGCGCGCTGGTTGGAATATCTTCAAACAAAATCTACCCCACCAGAGACCACCGTTTACTAAACGGAATTGGGGACACCCTCGACACTCATTGTGTTCCTACCCGGGCAAACTCAAACCAGCTATTGCACACCATCTGGTACAAACATTTGTTCCTGAAGATGGACGAGTTTTAGACCCATTCGCGGGTGTCGGTACAATCCCATTTGAAGCATCACTCAATGGAAAACATGCCTACGGTTTTGAGATAAGTCCAGCTGCATTTGTTATCGCAAGCGCGAAAATACAACAACCTACAGAACAAGGTTGTACAAAAGTTCTTAAAACATTAGAAGGTTTCCTTGACCTTCATTCGGTTACAGATAGGGTTTAATGGAAAAATAGTGGAATATTATGAGGAACAAACCTTGAAAGAAATCCTCTTAGCACGACGCTACTTTCAAACACATCCCCCAGAAACACCCAAAGCGCAATTTGTATTTGCAGCACTGCTCCATATTTTGCACGGAAATCGCCCTTATGCACTCAGCGGTCGATCGCATCCGCTTACACCCTATAAACCGACGGGCCCCTATGAATACCGACCACTGCTTAATCAATTAAGGGCGAAAGTTCAGCGAAGTATGGATAAAGATTTGCCTCTGAATTTTGGACCAGGAAAAATATTTTTTCAAGATGCAACAAACTGGTGGCCCAGAGAAATTGATTAGCTTGACGCTGTTATTACATCTCCACCATTCTTTGATAGTACTCGATTTTATTCTGCAAATTGGTTGCGGTTATGGTTTGCAGGTTGGTCTGCCGAGGATTTTAAAACATATCCTTCAGCTTTTGTTGATGAAAGACAAAAAAGTAGTTTTGATGTATATATCCCAATTCTCCGTCAAGCAAAAGAACGCCTTAAATCTAATGGGGTCGTTATCTTGCATTTGGGTAAAAGCGTTAAGTGTGATATGGCGGCGCATTTACAAAAACTCGGTAAACAATGGTTTCGATCAACAGATGTATTTGATGAAAGCGTTACCCATTGTGAATCTCATGGTATCCGTGACAAAGGAACAGTTACAACACATCAGTACCTTGTTTTGTATTGACATCGGTTTCCTGATGGATTACTCTCTGATATTCTTGGTCTGCTTGACGTACCCAAGCAGACGAAATGCTTGTTGAATACTTAAAAAAATCAAAATCCTCGTGCTGCAAAATTCGATTTCGTAACTTGATAATTTCTTGTATATACGCCTTCGTAACTTGATAATTTCTTGTATATACGCCGCATATTTTGTAACAAGGTTATCTACTTGCTCAGGGATCTTAAGACGTTCAATTGCGACAGGATTATAGTGTGGATGCCCAGCAAGTATGCTATATTGAACGCCAGTTAAAACAGCAAGTCTCTTTAATTCGTCGTCTGAGTAATACTCTGAAGGCCATTTACCTGATTTTTCGCCGTTATGTACTCTACATAATAACGTCGCGTTTTCGGTTGTCAAAGGCCATAAAAAGACAATAGGAAGCGTATGATCAAGAGGTCGCTCTTTAACATCAACGTCGCGCAAATCTTTCTTGCACTTAAAACAACAATAGTCAAAACGCTTGTAAATTTCTTCGCTCTCAATTTTAGCATTGCCAGATAGATCCAAATACATCCGCCGTTTTTGCGCCGCTTCACGATGCTGATCTGTCAAACGAGTCTTATTCTTAATTGAGTTGTAAACTTTTTTACATAGTTTACATTCGCCCTGACGTTTCGACTTCCTCGCTCTATGTTGGTCAAAAAAATAAAGGGGTTTCATCGTATTGCAGATAATACAATACTTATATTCTTGTGCTTCCTCTATATAATCATCATGCAGAATCGTAAAATTTCCTTCCTCAATTATGGAATTGTTTCTCTTATCTTCAAGTTTGTACTCATAGAATTGAGTTTCGTCACCTGATAACATAACTATCCCACAACTCGGACAGATGATTTCAAAATCATCACCAATTTCATCCTTACGAATAAAAATGAATTCGAGACACTCACTATCCAAACACTGAAAACCTTTGAAGACAACATCACCCATTCCAGAAACATGTTCTGCACGGATTTGGTTAATTTTTACAACTTTTGTATATGGACTGCGTCTCGGCATTTTATTCTTGCAACCTATAGTCCCGATGTGCTTAATTATATTTTGTATTGAATTATTCAGTGATTATTATAGGTATTGTATTTATGTAAATACAGATCTAAAATCATGAAAAAATCATATAAATTGATAAACTATGGTAAATTATACAATTAATTCTACATTCTGAGTTGTAGGAGCGACCCGGGGAATGCCATAAGGCATTCATACCGTTGATTTCTTGGTCGCGACCGAGAGGTCGCTCCTACAGAAAATGTGTATAATTATTTCAATAATTCACCATAAAAAAGTAGGACTTACACAAACCCCACAGATACATCATATTCACAGGATTCGTATAAGCCCTATTCACATTAATAAATGGAAATTTATGAACAACCGCTCGTTGCACCACAGTTCGTGCATCGATAACAGATACCACTGCGTATCATGATAGCTCCACACTCATGGCAGTGAGGCGCATCTCCATATCGAAACGTGACCAGTTTCTCACGGTCCGCCCAGGGATTTGTGTCACCGTTCCTACCGTGTTCAATAGCTGGTGGAAGCTCTCCAGGCGATGCCATCTGGTCATCTAACTCAAGTATCTCCGTTGTGTTGGCTTGCACATCTTTCGGAAGAAACTCTTTACCAAGCCAACGGAAAACATAATCAACAATGGATTTCGCCATCGGAATATCAGCATCTTGCGTAAATCCTGACGGCTCAAAACGAACATGACTGAACTTATTGACCAACGATTCTAACGGAACACCATACTGCAAGGCAAGTGATATGAGAATAGCAATAGAGTCCATAAGACCCGCAGTCGTGGACCCCTGTTTGCTCATGGTCAGGAAAACTTCACCCGGCGTACCATCTTCAAAGAAACCAACTTGCATATATCCTTCATGACCACCAACACTGAATTTGTGTATAATCCCTTTCCGTGTGTCTAAAAGCCGCCTACGAACAGGACGACCACTTGCATCCTCTTGTGTATCCTGTTGGCTACTAGTTGAAAGCGGCTGACTACCCTTGCTGCCATCACGATAAATAGCCAGACATTTCACACCGAGCCGCCACGCTTCCACATAAAGTTCCTTAATATCGTCCACAGTCGCTTCACGCGGGACATTCACCGTTTTCGAAATCGCACCTGAAATAAAAGGCTGCACCACTGCCATCAATCTCAAAGGTCCCATGTAGTGAATAAAGCGAGTACCATGCTTACCAGATTGAACAGCACAATCAAATATAGGATAATGTTTAGACGACAGATGCGGCGCACCCTCAACCGTACCAGTACCGCAGACAATTTCTTCCGCACCCGCAATTTCACTCGGATTGAAACCAAGATAGGTCAGTAGATTAAAATCCGGATCCGCTGCTTTCTCTGCTGTGATCCCTAATCTTTCAAGACATTCTTCACCGAGGAAACCAGGAGCAAAAGCAAGATTCAGATCAAATGAACTCGGCAACATCTCCTCAACCTTCGCAATATCCTCCTCCGTAAAACCTTTGTATTTCAGAGATTCCGGATTGATATATGGCGTGCCTTCAAGTGTCCCTGTTCCAACAATATGCGTTACAATCGCCTCAATGTGTTGCGGGATATAACCCAATTTTTTCAACGCATCACGAACACTTTGGTTCACAATCTTCATATAACCACCACCCGCCAACTTCTTGAACTTAACTAAGGCAAACTCAGGTTCAATGCCTGTCGTATCACAATCCATCAAAAGCGCAATGGTACCTGTCGGGGCAAGAACGCTTATTTGCGAATTACGATAACCCCACATCTCTCCCTTCTGTTGACAGTAATCCCAATCCTTTTTGGCTGCATCTAAAAGGTCTGAAGGACAAGTCGTCGCATCAATCTTATAAGCTGCATCACGATGCATATTGATAACATCTAACATAGTTTCGCTATTTTTGGGGTAACCCGCAAAAGCACCAATACTCTTAGCGATCTCCGCACTTGTTGCATAACCATGTCCACTCAAAATAGCCGTAATAGCTCCAGCGTAACTGCATGCTTCCGCACTATCATAAGGGATACCTAACCGCATCAACAGCGCACCTAAATTCGCATATCCAAGACCGAGTGGACGATATTCGTGAGAACGCCTCGCAATTTTGGGAGTCGGATACGAAGACAAACTTACAATAATTTCCATCGCTGTGATAAAAACACGCACCGCTGCCCGGAAACCTTCAATATCAAAGGTGTCATCCTCATTAAGAAACTTAACAAGATTGATACTCGCAAGGTTACACGCAGAATCGTCTAAGAACAAATACTCACTGCAAGGATTGCTCGCATTAATCCTATCAGTCTGTTTACATGTATGCCATTTCTGAATCGTATCATCAAATTGAACACCAGGATCAGCACAAGCCCAGGCAGCTTCAGCAATCTTATCCATCAGCATTTTCGCTTCATATTCACCCGAAACTTCGCCACTCGTACGATAGGTCGTTTGCCACTGTTTCCCATGAAGGAAAGCATCCATAAAAATATCTGGTATCCTTACAGAATTGTTACTGTTTTGCCCGCTCACTGTACCATAAGCCTCACCATTAAAGTCGGCAGGATAACCCGCTGCAATGAGTGCCTTCGCCTTCTCCTCTTCCTTCATCTTCCAGTCAATGTAGTCAACAATTTCCGGATGATCCATGTCTAAAATAACCATCTTCGCCGCACGACGTGTCGTACCACCAGACTTTATACTGCCCGCCCAGCGGTCAAATCCTTCAAGGAACGAAAGCACACCTGAACTCTCTCCACCACTGGAAAGATGCTCGCCTTTCGCACGAACTTTACTAAAGTTAGAACCTGTACCACTACCGTACTTAAAGAGCCGAACCTCTGCTTTCTGTAGTTCAAGCATGGAGTCTAACGAATCTTCTACACTCTGTATAAAACAAGCGGAGTTCTGGGGGAACTGATACGCGTTTTCGGTGATACTCACTTTTTGCGCATCTCTGTCCCAATAATAATTTCCACCACCACCTTTAATACCGTACTCATGCCATAAACCACAGTTAAACCAAACAGGTGAGTTGAAAGCACCACGTTGCGTGACAAGAATATGAGTCAACTCCATTTCAAATGTATCGGCATCTTCAGATGTCGCAAAATAACCACCGATATCTTCACCCGCTCTCCGAAGAGTACGGGCAACACGGGTAACTAATTCACGCGCACTCGTTTCTGATTCTACATCCGGAACACCAGCCTTTCTAAAATATTTTGAGGCAGCAATATCCGTCGCAAGCTGCGTCCAAGAGACAGGCACCTCTACCTGATCCTGCTTGAAAATCACATCGCCTTTTTCGTTATAAATCGTAGAATCACGACGCTCCCATTCAAGCTCGTCATAAGGATGAACCCCCGATTTCGTGAAGTGCCGACCGAACTTAAGTCCCGTCCCATCACCTTCTATCGGATGTTCCACTGCTGCATCAAGCTCGTTGATATTGTTGGCAGCCATATAATATACCTCCTGATGTATATTGTAACATAAACGCAAAAATTCTTCAAGAAAAAACAGAATTCTCTAACAAATATTCTTTAAGTCCGAACGAGGAATTTATTCCTAAACAACATTATTTCTTCTATGAAATTACTGTACCAATCCCGTGAATTAAGGTAGGCATAAGACGCTGTATGGAAAAATTTCCAGCATGAAATCATTCTTCAATTAACCTCAATTATGTAACGTTCAACATGAAATATTTGGAACATTAAATATCTGAAACAGTGATTCGGTATTTTATGAGATCTTTATCCCCAAAATCGCAGATAACACCGAAAAGACCCACATCAAATCCCATTCCTAAAATAACCTTAATCCTAATCAAAACACCCAAATACAGAAGTCTTCTCCTGAAAATCCTGGTTCACCCCCCCCAAACCTATTGTCTATCTATTAGAAATCCCTTGTCCTCAACC
>JAAXHO010000168.1 GCA_012270795.1 Candidatus Poribacteria bacterium | reverse complement strand
TCCACTTTTATTGCTGGTTGGGGTGCCTCTCTTCGGTAGGAGCGACCTCCCGGTCGCGACCGGGAGGTCGCTCCTACCAAAACATTTTGACAAATGGCATCTTATTTTTTAGAAATGGTATAATAATCCTGTAAATCCTGGTTCAGACAAGTGACAAAAACTTTACGCACTCATCAAAATCTTTTTATGGTAAAAAATCCAAAATTGTGATATACTATCTATATCATGTCTACGAAACTTCACCACATACGGAATTTTTGTATATTAGGACACATAGACCACGGCAAAAGCACACTAAGTGATCGTCTCTTGGAGCATACAGACACACTTGCAGAACGTGAAATGCGCGAACAGGTTCTTGATTTGATGGACTTGGAACGAGAACGTGGTATTACGATTAAGGCAACTGCTGTTAAACTTCATTACCGTGCTGAAGATAGCAAGTTTTATGAGCTCAACTTAATTGACACGCCCGGGCATGTTGATTTTACCTACGAGGTCTCACGGAGTCTGGCTGCTTGTGAGGGTGCAATTTTAATCGTTGATGCAGCACAAGGGGTTGAAGCACAAACCTTAGCAAATGCGTATCTCGCAATTGAAAACGAGCTTGAAATAATACCTGTTATCAATAAAATTGACCTGCCAGCTGCTCAACCCGACGAAGTCAAGAGACAGATAGAAGAGGTTATCGGCATACCAGCCGATGATGCCCTGTTGGTGAGTGCCAAAACTGGAACAGGAATTCCAGAGATTTTAGATGCAATTGTCCACAGAATTCCACCCCCTGTCGGACATTCTGAAGCTCCCTTAAAAGCACTTCTGTTAGATTCTGTATACAATAACTACCGTGGTGTGATAATGTATACACGCATTTTTGATGGGAATGTTGCTCCTGGTGATAAGATTCAATTGATGCAAACAAAAAGGTCTTATGAAGTAGAGGAAGTTGGCATTTTTACGCCGAAGATGCAACCGACTACAGAACTTAATACAGGTACTGTCGGGTATCTCATCGCGGGGATTCGGGACATTAACAATGCCAAGATCGGTGATACGATTACAAGTCATTTACATCCTACCAAGACACCGCTTCCTGGTTATCAAGAGATAAAACCTTTAGTATTTAGTGGACTTTATCCTGCGGATACAGACCATTTCCATGCCCTTCGTGAAGCATTAGAAAAGTTACGTCTGAATGATGCATCCTTTACCTTTGAACCAGAAACTTCAGTTGCACTTGGTTTCGGGTTTCGGTGTGGGTTCTTAGGCTTACTCCACATGGAGATTATTCATGAACGGCTTGAACGTGAATTTGAACTTTCGCTTGTTCGGACTGCTCCGAGTGTAAAGTATCGCGTTTATCTAAAAACGGGTGAAGATGTGTTTGTTGACAATCCGACACATCTCCCTGAAATTCAGCAGATTGAACGAATTGAAGAACCGTATGTCAATATTGATATAATAGTTCCACGTGAATACATCGGTAATGCCATGGAACTTTGTCAGAAACGACGGGGTGTGTATAAGCGGATGAACCAATTGGATGCGAGTCGTGTCCAACTGCTATATGAACTCCCTTTGAGTGAAATGCTCATGGACTTTTTTCCAAAACTGAAATCTCTCACACGTGGATATGCTTCGTTGGAGTATGATATTGGTGAATACAAAACAGAAAATCTTGCAAAGTTAGATGTACTACTCAATGGTAAAGCGGTAGACGCGTTGTCTACTATTCTACCTCGAGAAATGGCTGAGTCACGTGGGAAAAGTTTGGTCAATAAACTACGAGAATTAATTCCAAGACAGATGTTTGAGATACCTATTCAAGCAGCTATAGGAAATAAAATTGTTGCACGTGAAACTGTCAAAGCAATACGAAAAAATGTTACAGCAAAATGTTATGGTGGTGACATTACCAGAAAAAGAAAACTATTGGAACGACAAAAGGAAGGCAAAAAGAGACTCAAACAGATTGGTAGTGTAGATGTTCCGCAAGAGGCATTTATGGCAATGCTGGAAACAGATGAATAATCGGTAGAAATAAATAGAATTTGACTCAAAAAAGGAGGGAGGACATGCTTCAGATTAGAAATTCCATCATAATATTTACGGTTATTTTATCTCTGTTTTTATTGTGTTCGCTTACTTATGCACCGACGATTAATGTACCAGTAGATCAACTTACAATTCAGTCTGGTATTGATATGGCACAAAACGGTGATATTGTTTTAGTAGATGATGGCATCTATAAAGGTGAAGGAAATGTAAATATTGATTTTAAAGGAAAGAGGATAACCGTAAAATCCCGCAATGGTGCTGGTGTAACGATTATTGTTTGTGAGGAGAAAACGGGTACATTTGGATTTTATTTTAGTAATAATGAAAAAGGGACATCTGTATTAGAAGGATTTACGATTAGAAATGGCTTTAATGGAATGGCTGGTGGCATCAAGTTAGAATATTCATCACCAACAATTAAAAACTGTGTGATTGAAGGGAACGCCGAAAGGACAGGAATAGGTATATGGGGTTATAATTCAGCTCCAATCATAACCGACTGCAAAGTAACACAGAGTGCTTATGGAATACACCTCTGGGGTGTTGAATTAGAGGGTTTAGTCAAATTAATAGAAGAAGAATTAAAACCCATTATCAAGGATTGTACTATATCTAACAACTCAGGCGTTGGCATATCCTGCGTAGAATCAGTTAGTGTATCAATAGAAAACTGTACTGTAATTAATAACGATAAGAGAGGTGTTAGATTAACTTATTTTGCAGGAGGAGATATTACTAATTGCCATATAACCCAGAATTCTGGTGGCGGTATAGAATGTGGGGAATATGCCCGTGTAACAATAAAAAACTCAATAATTGATAGAAATACTGCGGAATTTGGTGGAGGAATTAACAGTACAACACCAGCAATAAACGTTTCACATTGTATTATCGCAAATAACACAGCAACTTCTCGCGGTGGTATTTCAGTAAGTGTTAAGTGGGGGAAAATATTAAATTTGAGTATTGCACTATCACAGGAAACACTGCTGGGGTCACAGGGGGTGGGGTTCATGTTTACTTGTCCGGTGCAATCTTTAAACTAATAAATTCAATTGTATGGGGCAATTCTTCCAATGGGACACATGCGGAGTTCTTCACTTCAGGTAGAGGGGCGAGAATTAAATCATGTAATATCAAAGATGGATTAGATGGAATTGGTCGTAATCCTGACGAAGGGGAAATTATCTATGAAGACAACATAGATGAAAATCCTTTGTTTTTTGATGCAGATTCAGGTAATTTTCGGCTTAAGGCGAATAGTCCTGCAGCGAATATGGGTACTTATGCAACAGGTAAGGATCCGTTATCTGTTTCTCCTTCAGGCAAACGTATCGTTCTATGGGGCGACCTAAAACGTAAATGAGTATTAAATTCTGACCATAATATCAGAGATAATTTAAGGATAATTTAAGATAAAATATCAAAATGCAATTAGAAAATATCTTGACAATTTGAAACCGTATTAAAATAACCTAAGTTGCTACTTAGTAGCACAAACTTTATGAAGATTAACTAAATAATTCGGTAATTTCTTTAGTCCCGTAGGGACGATATGTTTATAGAAATGTGATAACCGATCTTTCTTGAGTTCCGTAGGAACGATATGTGTGGAACAAAACATTAGATAAACATATCGTCCCTACGGGACTAAGGGAAATGAGGTAGTCCGCGCTGCTATAAACATATCGTCCCTACGGGACTGAAGAGCAGTTTAAATGTTTCGAATGGCATAATGAAAAATTACCGATTTAATTACTTAATCTTCATAAAGTTTGCGCTACAAAATATAGACAATTTATTTGTAGATAGCAACTTGGGTTAAAATAAACATCACTAAATAAACATCACTAAATAAACATCACTAAATAAACATCACTATTTGAAAGAAAGGACTTTCCGTATCATTACGGATTACTATATATCATGAGTACTGAAGTACAATTATCAAAATGGCAGAAATTCCGCCAAACAGTTGTATGGGAATATACCCAAGTTATTGTCGTTGCCCTTATTCTTGTTTTTGGATTTATACGTCCCTTCGTCGTTGAAGCATTTAAAATACCATCAGGTTCAATGAAGGATACACTCCAAATTGGTGACCGTATTCTTGTCTGTAAGTTCATATATGGATTCAAAATACCAGGAACAGACATAAAAATATTTGATTTTCATAAACCCGCACGCGGTGATGTGTTCGTATTCATTCCCCCGCATGAAACAAACAGAAATTTTATTAAACGTATAGTTGCGATAGAGGGAGATACAGTCTACACAGAAGGTAAAACACTATATGTTAACGGAAAAGCAGTTGAAGATAGCAACTACGCAAAGTTTTCAAAAAGACGTAGTTATGATTTCCCACCCTTCAGAAATATGGAAGACTATATGAAGGGTGATGAATTCTATAGTGATTTCACACTAACAGATAATCAGTTCAATCGTAAATTTCCTGAGGGTAAACCTTTTGTTGTTCCAAAAGGCTATGTGTTTGCAATGGGGGACAACAGAAACGATAGCAGCGACAGCCGCGCGTGGGGGCCTGTCCCTATTGATAGGATCAAAGGACAAGCATTTATGGTATATTGGTCATTTCGGGATATAACTGACGAAAAATTTCAAAACGCAAAATTATGGGAATTCTGGAAAATGATAGGGAATATACGTTTCAATCGTATCGGAAAACTGATCCATACGTACCCCGGAATAGAATAATGTTACAAGATAAACGCCACCTCATCATCGGTACCGCTGGTCATGTAGATCATGGCAAAACAGCTTTGGTTGGTGCCTTAACTGGCATTGAGACGGATAGACTCAAGGAGGAACGGGAACGCGGTTTGTCCATTGAGTTGGGTTTTGCCTATTTTGACCTACCAGACAACTCACGTGCAGGAATAGTTGATGTACCTGGACACGAGAAATTCATTCGTCACATGCTTTCTGGGGCGTATGGAATGGACATGGTCTTATTTGTTGTGGATGCAAAAGAGGGGGTGCAGGAACAGACGCTTGAACATTTAGCAATTTTAGATCTGCTTGGTATCTCTAACGGCATTCTCGTCTTGACAAAGTCTGATTTAGCATCGCCAGACGAACTGCAGGAAGCAACTGAAATGACGCAGGAAATACTCGTTGGTACTTCCCTTGAGGCTATTCCATCTGTTAGTGTCTCATCAATCACGGGAAATGGTATTGACACACTAAAACAGATGATAGTTGAACAGGTAAAAATTGCGACAGAAGAACAAATAATTGATGGTATACCACGCCTATATGTTGATAGGATATTTTTAGTCCAAGGTTTCGGTGCAGTCGTAACAGGAACACTCATCGGGGGTTCAGTGAATAAAGACCAGCGGATGGTTATTTTACCACAAGGAGACATCGTACGAGTACGCGGTATCCAACTACATAATGAACCTGCATACGTCGCACAAGCTGGACAAAGAACAGCACTCAACCTATCAGGTATTACCGCACAAAAAATACAACGCGGTGATGTCCTTTGTCCAATAGAATATTCAAGCGTTACAGATAACATTGATGTTTCATTAAATGTGTTGTCCTCATTCCCAAGAATGCTTGAACATTGGGGACGTTTCCGAATGTATCTTGGCACACGAGAACTTTTCTGTAGGTTAATTTTGTTAATTGATGAAGCCATTCTGCCGGGGGACGGGGTTCAAGCTCAACTTCGGTTGGAACAACCGATACTGACTTTCAGAGGGGATAGGGTCATTCTAAGAGATTTTTCTGCTCAACACACGGTCGGTGGCGGCGTGGTTATTAACCCATTCGCTCCGAAACACAAGCGGTTCACTCAAGAGACAATAAACATTTTAGCAAAATGGGAACAAGCAGACAACACACAGGTGGTAAATGCTGTCTTGGAGAACAGCCAGACGCTATGTGTTGAAGAATCTTTACTATTTTACTATCTACCCTATTCTCAATCGGAAGTCAATACCATTTTGAATACTTTAGAATCTGAAGAAAAAATCATCCGATGGGACAAAACGGGAAGGAATCCACTTGTTTCTGATGCTGCACGTACAAACCGTGTCATAGAAGAATTCTTAACCGTATTGTCAAAATTTCATGAAACGCATCCGTTACAAGCTGGTCAAAACGGTTCACAAATCTGCAGAGAACTCAAACTTGATGAGGTGGCTTATGAGAAAATTACTAATCAACTTATCAAGTCAAAGAACATAGTTAAAGATGGTAACCTACTTAGATTAGCATCTCATGAGATCCAGTTTTCAGAAGAGGAGGCATCTGCAAAAGAAACTCTTGAACAACTGTTCTTAAAGGCGGACATCAACACACCCGCTCTAAAAGAATTGAATGCGTTACTGCCAGATTATTCACCCCAACTGATTGAATCGACGTTTTATGCTTTATTAAATCTTGGTCAGTTCATTAAAGCAGCAGATAACTTCTATCTTCACAAAGATGTTTATGAAAGCAAAAAAGAAGCATTAACCAATTATCTACGTAAAAACGACACGATTTCAGTAGCGGAATTCCGAGAACTTGCACAGACATCACGGAAATATGCTGTGCCATTCCTTGAATACTGTGATACACAAAATGTTACCGTCCGGGCTGGTAACGTACGGAAATTGTCAACGAAACATATTTAAACCCTACAACAAGATGATATGGGGGAGGATAGGGTCTGGTGTCCCTACCGGTCTTCAAAACCGGCTTGTCCATGCAAGTGGATAGGTGGGTTCGATTCCCACCCTCTCCCGCCATTCATTCTATTTCCCAATTACAATGCATACAAATAATTCAGTAATTTCCCTTCCAATTGTTACACCAAATACGATTCAACGCAGACATCCTACATGGATTAAAGCGCGTATACCTGGTGGCAGAAATTACACAGAACTAAAAACCTTAATGCGGGATCTTCAACTTCATACTGTCTGTGAAGAAGCGAAGTGTCCCAATATCGGTGAATGTTGGAACAGTCGCACCGCTACATTTATGATTTTAGGGGATGTTTGCACACGTCGGTGTATGTTCTGTGCAGTCAAAAAGGGAAATCCAAACGGCAACATAGATACTGATGAACCCAAAAGGCTTGGAGAAGCTGTGGGTTACTTGAAACTAAATCACGTTGTCATTACTTCAGTTAATCGTGACGATTTGACTGATGGAGGTGCAACAGTTTTTGCAGAATGTATCAACGAAGCGCGGAAAAACCGCCCAACTTGCACAGTTGAAGTTCTCATTCCTGATCTTGAAGGAAACTGGAATGCACTTGAAGTGATCGTACAAGCACAACCAGAGATACTTAACCACAATACCGAAACTGTTCAAAGACTCTATCGCCGCGTCCGACCTTATGCAAATTATCAACAATCCCTCAACCTATTACAACTTGGAAAGGAAATGAATCCAAAGATACTTACAAAATCGGGACTTATGGTAGGTTTGGGGGAAACGGTAATTGAACTCTTAGAAACTATGAAAGACATTCGTAATACGGGATGCGATATCCTTACAATTGGACAGTATCTATCTCCTTCCTCGCGCCACCTACCCATTCAACGTTACTATACGCCTGAGGAATTTAACGAACTAAAAGAAGCAGGTTTTGATATGGGGTTTCGTCATGTAGAATCTGGACCTTTGGTTCGTAGTTCTTACCACGCAAAAGAACAGGCACAATTATCTTTATTGAAATATAGTAAAACCTACAATTAATGGGACATTTCTGTAGCATAACCTGTTAGGTTGTGCAGAAACGGAACACAACCTAACAGGTTGTGCTACAACACCCCGGTAGGTGCGGTTTCCTAACCAAAGTCTACTATAAAAAGTCGTTATTTCAGTGTTTTTATCCCCCTTAAATTTGCTTATCAGCGGACATTTAGAGTAGTGCGTAAAATTTGTTAATATGAGACTGGCAAAGAAAATAGGCAGATACTCTTTCGGATACTTGCCTATCAGATGTAGGATTTGATGAATAGGTGTTAATGCTTTCTTTTAGGAGTCTGCCGAATAACAGGTTTTGAGGCGTACAATCCAGATGATTCATAATCAGTTCTTTCTTCATCCCATGATGTTGATAGGGAATCTAACATTTCTTGAGGCATAAATATCATGAGAGCTTCTAGTCTTAGTGGTCCAATTACAACAACAAAAAACACAATGACTAAAATAAAAAGTGGGAATTTTAATTTTTTCATAATCTTTTTCCTTTAGTAGATACCTTCTTTGTATAGTTCATAAAGATGGGCAACACCCATACGTTTATAAAACAATTTTACTGCCTCATCATCAAGAATCCTTTGTTCTTTTTCAGAGATTGAATCCCCATAATACCAAAATCCGTAAGGGACAGGAACTTCACGCTGTGCAGTTTTAACAAGTGTTTGAATCTTATCGTTAATACGTTCTGCCTCCATAAAGTTTTTGTTTTTTCCAGCTTCTTTACATTCAGCACTTAATTGTTTATACCTTTCCAATTCTGAAATCGTCGGTGCAAACCCGACCTTGAGTCTATAATGTGATACCACACTTGTTCCCCGATAATGGCGTAAGACATACCCATGATTATCATAGAAATGTTGATAAGAACCATCTGTGGAAGGGGGGTTCTCCCCATTTTGCAATATATTCTGCAAGTTGTTGTTCACGAAGAGCTTTGGCTCTTTCCTCAATTTCTGCTTCAGAAAGTTCAATTTTTTCCAAAGAACTATTCGTTCTATCTGCATTTAAAACATCAAAGTCACTGGATTCTTCAATTGATATTTCCTCTGTAGGCGCGTCTACAGGTGCTGGTGCATCAGAAACAACCTGTGAAGTTCCTTTATCTTGTTCTGCTTCCGCCTTGCGTTTATCGCGGTCTGCTTGGAACTCTTTCCGCATATCAGCGAGCTGCATTTCGTTGACTATCCAAAAAACACAAATGCCGATAAACATGATAGCGAGGATACCTAGTGTCACGTAAAATTTTTTAGTGGTCATTCTTTTTTCCTTTCTTATCGTGTAAATGTGATTGTTAACATCTTATAGGTTGCAGCACTTACGCATTTTCTCTTAAAGTCCCACTTATTAAGGGGGAATGCATAAGTTCTGAATAATAACAGTTCTGTTGGTATTACGTTAACATGTCGGGGTTGATGCGCGTTTTACTACACGTTCACACCCATAGCAACTTAATAAAAAATGTGGAATAGATTCAGGATTCGGTAGGAATCTATTCAACTAATATATTAAAGTGTCGGTCCCTTGCATATTGCCGTAGCTCAGACCCGTCGTATTCGGGATAATAACTAAAATAAGGACTTTTTACAACCCCTACCTAAAGGGGAATGCGTAAGTCTTATTTTTAAGCCATTCTAACCTAAATTGCACTAAGTGTCAAATTAATTTTGAAGGGGTGTGTAAAGTTATTGGCATGTGTCTGAACCAGGATTTGCAGGATTTACAGATTTCCAGGATTATGAGTTTGAGGTATAACGCACCATTCATAAGTTGGCATAAATCTGTGTAAAAAACTATTGATGAGGAAAATCCTGGAAATCTGTAAATCCTGCAAATCCTGATTCAGACATAAGCAAAAACTTTACGTACCCTAAATAAATTTTTGTGAATTCTTACAGGATGTGATATACTACATAATAATACAAATTTTTATGACCGTAACGACTTGTGCCAGTTAATTACA
>JAAXHO010000244.1 GCA_012270795.1 Candidatus Poribacteria bacterium | reverse complement strand
GGTTCTGAGCGCATGGGTACTTATGAAATGAATCTCGATATACAGGTCCAAAAGTATTTTCGGGAAACCAATAAGTTTTTCTATTTTGTCAGTCCCGAGATTTTGATGCGTAAAGGCTTTGATCGTCCTCAGACTGATGTCTTTATTGGTCTTGGTTATGGTCGATTTATCAATGCTATCGCCCTGCGAAAAGCCGTGAGAATCGAAGACTTTTTGTTTAAAGAAGGCGTTATTAGCGATTTCTTGCCCAAAGATACGATGATCGCGCTTGGGCAAATTATCGAAAAAGAAGCTGAGTACCGCAATATCTACGGCGACCTTACCTACCTGCACTACTGGTATCAAGACATGAGTAGCGAAATTGACAAAACCGGTCTTGTGACTGGGGGTGGCAATATCGGTCCTATTGGCATTTTTCGTATGCGCGAGGTACTTACACAGGAGCAGATCAGCGACCGGTTTTTTGGTTGGGATGTCAATGCGGGGGTTCAGTATCAATTGCAGACCAGGGATGAAGACATAGAACGGCCTCCTCCTGCTCTGGCCATTAATGTGCGGTATTCGCGACCTATCAGTTGGCAGATACAGGTCAACACGGATCTCAAATTGGATACCCCATTCAAGAGGGACTATTTTAGGCGAGAGTATAATATCCGGCAGAATGTCGATTTTATCTACGAAATTACCAACAGAATTGCCTTTGTAACTTCCAATACACTCCACATCAACAAAAAACGCGATGGAGATGCGAGGTTTAGATATACTTCAAATATCAATTTCACATTTTTTGTCGAAAACAGTATTAGCTTGTCGGCGATTGAGCAAATTTCCAAAGAAGAAGGGTACCCTTTTAGGCAGAGTCTTCATTTTGCCCTGACCTATCGCATTTTTTGAGTTGTGTGATCGTGTGCAAAATTTGGAAATTGGTCGCGTGTCAAAAATACTTGTGAACATAAATTTTCTCTCATATCTTACTGATAGGCTCTATTTTTAGCTTATATGCATCCCAGATTGTGTAAAGAAGAGAGGCGAGTTTATCCATCCCATAGTTGGAGGTTATATGGCAAAAGAAGAAAAGGTTGTACTGGAAGGAACGATTGTCGATATTTTGCCCGATGGGCAATACAAGGTTGAGATTGAGGGAGGGCATCAGATTCTCGGTTATACGTCGGGCAAAATGCGCCGTTTTAATATTCGCATTGTTGTGGGCGATAC